>JAKAQU010000299.1 GCA_021819535.1 Pseudomonadota bacterium
ATCTCTCGATCGCGTGAAAAGCAGCGATTTCGGCCCGGTCGCGGAAGCCTGCACGCTCTGCGACATGTGCTTCATGACCAAATGCCCCTATGTGCCGCCGCATTCCTTCGATCTCGATTTTCCCCATCTCATGCTGCGCGCGCGCGCAGTTGCGGCGCGCGAAGGCAAGGTCACTTTCGCCGATCGCGAACTCGCCAAAACCGACCGCAACGGACATCTCGCAACGCTCGCCTCCCCGCTCGCCAACTGGGCGACGAAAACCGAAAACCGCGTTGCGCGCCGCTGGCTGGAAGCCGGCGCCAGCCTTCATCGCGAGGCGGAACTGCCGAAATATGCGAGCCACAGCCTCGCCATCACCGCCGCGGCACATCCGCCAGCACTCGATCGCGAGGCGCCAGCGTTTGGGCGAAAGGTTGTGTTGTACGCAACCTGCTTCGGCAATTACAACGACCCCGAGACCGGGCTTGCGGTGCGCGCCGTCCTCGCGCGGAACGGGGTCGAGACGGAAATCGTCTATCCGCGCTGCTGCGGCATGCCATTGCTCGAACAGGGCCTCCTCGGCGAGGTCGCGGCGCACGCGGAGGAGGTCGCGCGCGAACTCGGCGCCTGGATCGCGCGCGGCTATGATGTCATCGCGCTCGTTCCTTCCTGCGCCCTGATGCTGAAATTCGAATGGCCGCTGTTGCTGCCGGAAAACGAGGCGGTCGGCAAATTGGCCAACGCCACCTATGATGTCAGCGAATACATCGTCGATATCGCGCGGAAAGAGGGGCTCGCGCCCGGCCTGCGGCCGATCCGGGGTGGCGTCACGCTGCACATGGCGTGCCATGCGCGTGCGCAGAACATGGGCCAGAAAGCGGCGGACATGCTGCGCCTGATCCCGGAGATGGATATCGCGGTGGTGGAGCGCTGCTCCGGCCATGGCGGCGCCTGGGGGTTCAAGACCGCGAATTTTCCGGTCGCACTCAAGGTCGGGCGCCCGGCCGCGCGCGCGGTGAAAAACGCCGGCCATCGCTTCGTGACCTCGGAATGCCCGCTCGCTGGTGCCCATCTCCGCCAGATGATGGTCCGCGATGCCGCCGACGATGCCGCACCCGAGCTTCTCCCCCATCCCATCCGCCTGCTCGCGCGAAGCTATGGTCTCGATCCCGCGGCAGGGTGAGGGTCTGCAATGGAAACGACGATGGCGCGCAAACACGAAATCACCCCAGCCGATATTCTGCCTGCCGCAACCTATGCCGCCGAACGCGCGCAACACCGCCGCGCCCTGGTCGCGCTCAAACGCCGCCGCCGCCTCGAAGTCGGCCCCTTCGTCACCTTCTATTTCGAGAATGAAAAGACCATGTGGTTTCAAATTCACGAAATGCTGCACATCGAAAAAGGTGGCGCGGAACAGATCGCCGACGAACTCGCGGCCTATAATCCGCTGGTGCCGAAGGGGCGCGAACTCATCGCGACGTTCATGATCGAGATCGACAATCCCGAGCGGCGCAAGCGGGAACTCGCCCGCTTGGGCGGCATCGAGGAGACCGCGTTTCTGCGCGTTGCCGGCGAGACCATCGCCGGCCGGCCCGAAACCGATCAGGATCGCACCACCGCCGAGGGCAAGGCGTCCTCGGTGCAGTTCGTGCATTTCCCCTTCACGCCCGCGCAAATCGCCGCGTTCAAAGCCGCCGACGAAATCACGCTCGGCTTCCATCATCCGCATTATCAGCACATGGCCGTGCTGCCGGCCGCGATGCGGGACGCACTGGCCGAGGATTTCGACTGAGGATTGGCGCGAAATCAGGCCGGCGTGATCGCGCTCACGATAGCCGCGCCGGAAGCGACGCGACGCTCCCAGACCATCGCGTCCGGCGGGGCCTCGCCGGTGACCGCGCTTTCGCTGAAACCGAGGCGCGGATAGAGATCGGCGACCACGCCGTTTTTCGCCGTCGGCCGATACTCGCCGCGAAGCCGCGCAAACCCGCGCGCGGCGGCGAGATCGAGGAGATGGCGGAGGATGAACTCCTCGGCGGTGCGCGAGAAGACGCGGCAGCTCATCAGCCAGCTCGCGATATGCAGCGTCTCGCCATCCTCTGCCGGCAGCGCGATCAGGGTCGAGACCAGGCCATGGTCGCCGAATTTATCGCGCAAGTGAAAAGCCAGCACGATCGCCGCCTCGTCAGCGAGGAAGGCCCGGATTTCGGCCTCGGAAAAGCGCCGCGTGGTGAGGTTGAACTGGTTGGTTTTCTGTTCGAGCTGGGCAACCCGGGCGATATCCCCCTCCTCTGGCCGCCAGATGCGCCCGCGCATCGCGAGCCCTTCGAGGTAGCTCCCGAGATCGGTTGCCCCGCGCGCTTCCGCCGCCGCCGCCTCGCGCGCGGCATAGGCCTCGGCGCGGGCGAGATCCTCGGCGGTATAGCTTTCGAGATAGAGCCAGCGCGCGGCATCCAGCTTCTCGATGAATTTGCCCGGATCGTCGCCGAGCGGCACCACCGCGACCTCGGGGAGGGTGCTCGCGACGAGATCGCATTCGGCCGGGTTGTCGTCGAGAAAAACCAGGGAGTCGAGGCCGAGATTGAGCGCCTTGGCGATCCGCTTGAGACCGTCCGCCTTGTTCTCCCAGGAGCATTCGAAAGCGGCGAAATCCTCGCGCCGGAGCCGGGTCGCGGCATGGGTGAAGCCGGTCGCGGCGATCTCGGGGTCGTTCTTGCTGCAGACGGCGAGCACGATCCCGCGGGCGCGGAGGGCAAGGAGGTAGTCCTGCCAGTCGGCAAACGCTTCGCCGGCGGGCGAGCCGGGGCCGAGCGTGATGCCGCCGACGCCGTCATCGCCGATGACCCCGCCCCAGAGCGTATTGTCGAGATCGAGGACCAGCGCCTTTTTCGCCCGCCCCGTGGCCGCGCGAAAGGCTGCGCGGAAATGGCCGACATAATCGGGCAGATGGCGTTGATCGAAGCCGATACGAGCGGCGTAATAATTGGCCGGGCTGGCGAAACGGGCGAGACCGACCTCAGCGGCGAGGCGATCGATTTCGATCCATTGCACGCGCCCGCGCCCGGCATCGAGGAGAGCGGCGTTGAGGGCCGCGACCTGGCGCTCGGGCGAGGCCGCGGCAAAGCGCTCGGCGGGGCCGCCATAGCGCATCGGCGGCGGCGCCATCAGATGCTGGAGGATGCGGCAATGTCCGCCGCGTGCCAGCGCCGTCCACAGATGATCGAAGAGGGCGATCTTGTCGGCGCGCGCCGCCGCCACCGTCTCGGCATCGGCACCGATCGGCAGCGGATCGACGCCATCCCGCCAATCGGTCGCGACCAGGACGCAATCCGGGGCAAACCGATGCAGCGCCGAGCCGGGATTGAGCGCTTCCTGGATCAGGGAGCCGAACGGAGCCTGATAGATCACCGGCCAGACGCCTTCGAGGACGAGGGCACAGGCGACCGCGCGGGCGATGAAATCGGTAGTCAGGCTGCCGAGAATGGCGATGCGTTGCACCGCAACCCCTGGCGGCGGCGCGGCGGCGTCCATAATCTCGCCCCCGGCCGAGAAAATAATCGGCAATGTCAGGGCTTTGGCACGAAGCCGGGCGAGGGTCGCGGAAAAATCGACGACGGTTGCGACATCGGCACTCATGCGTCACTCCACGAATGAGGGAGGATGGATCAGAGCGAGACTTCGATCCCGTGCCGGGCCAGGGCTGCTGCGATCTTGCCGACGGAATTGGCTTCGCTGATTTCCTGGGCGCTGAACTCGACGTCGAAGCTGCTCTCGATCTCGCCCATCAGCACCACTTGGCGGAGACTGTCCCAGTTCTTGGTATTCTCAGCACTCGATTGCGCATTCAGGCTGGCGCGATCGAGGCTCAATGTTTCCGCGATCAAGCCCAGCAAATCTCCGCTCATGAACCCGCTCCTTGACCCATTCCCG
>JAKAQU010000300.1 GCA_021819535.1 Pseudomonadota bacterium
AGCGCCCGCTTCGGCGGCGATGACGGAATCGGCGGCCTCGCTCCGCGGGTAGCGCGCGAAATCCTCGTTCGGGCCGAATTGGCGCGGGTTGACGAAGACCGAGACGATCACCCGGTCGGCTTCGGCGCGCGCGGCACGGATCAGGGCGGCGTGGCCATCGTGCAAAGCGCCCATCGTCGGCACCAGGGCGACGCGCGCGCCACTCTCGCGCCAGGCGGCGATACGGGTGCGAAGGGTTGCCGGCTCTCGGTCGATGGGGAGCATGCCGATCGCGTGCGACCTCAGATATAATGCTCGGCCAAGGGGGCGAAGCCGTTGAAGCCCTGGCTCGCATAGGTGCTGACATAGGCCCCGGTCGCGAGCAGGGTCACGGTATCGCCGGCGTCGAGCGCGAGCGGCAGGCGATAGCCGGCCTTCTCGTAGAGAATATCGGCGCCATCGCAGGTCGGCCCGGCGATCGCGACCGGGCCGGCGGCCCCGCCATCATGCGGCGTTGCGATGGCATAGCGGATCGCCTCGCCCTCGGTTTCGGCGAGCCCGCCGAAGCGGCCGAGATCGAGATAGACCCAGCGGAGATCGCTCGCCGGATCGCGCCGGCTGACCAGCACCACCTCGCTCCGCGCGACCCCGGCATCGCCGACCACGAATCGCCCCGGCTCGATGACGATATCGGGGATGTTGTTGCCGAAATGCCGGGTCAGCGCGTGCATGATCGCCCGCGCGAAATGGTCGATCGCCGGCACTTCCTCGCGATAGGAAATCGGAAAGCCGCCGCCGAGATTGAGCATGCGGAGATCGACCCCGCGCTCGGTGAGGTCGGTGAACAGCATCGCGACCTGTCCGATCGCGGCCTCATAGGCGCCACCGTCTTTCTGCTGGCTGCCGACGTGAAAGGAGAGGCCGTAAGGGTCAAGGCCAAGCTCGCCGGCGCGCAGCATCAGGGCGCGCGCCTGATCGACGCTGGTGCCGAATTTGCGCGAAAGCGGCCAGTCCGCCCCGTCATTGGCGACGAGGATGCGGCAATAGACGCGGGATCCCGGTGCGGCGCGGGCGATTTTCGCAAGCTCTTCGGCGGAATCGAAGGCAAAGAGCGAAATGCCGGCGCGATGGGCGCGCGCGATCGCGCTTTCCTTCTTGATCGTGTTGCCAAAGCCGATCGCCGCCGGTGCCGCGCCGGCGGCAAGGCAGGCCTCGACCTCCTCGATGCTCGCGGCGTCGAAGGCGCTCTCAAGCCCGACCAGGCGCTCGAGAATCGGGCGCGCGGGATTGGCCTTCACGGCATAATAGATGCGCGCGAGCGGGAGGGCAGCGCGCAGCGCGCGGTAATTCTCCGCGACGCGATCGACATCGACGACGAGGCACGGCGCGGCCGGCCGGGCTTCAGCCAAATAACGGGCGATCTTCGGCGTCATGGCACCGTGCCTCCCCAGAAACAGGCGCCCGTCTGTTGCGAAACGGCGGGCGGAGTTGCGAAACGGTCGAACGAACCAGCGACCAGACGATTGCCAGAACGCTTGACGTCGTTGCGTAACCACTAAGGTTAGAGGCACGTGCGTTGCTGCGTAGGAAGCGGCACATAGACCCCTCCCCCCCTCGGCGCAAGAGGATTTTGCGTCTTTGTCGGGCATTTCATCGCCGACGGGTGGAGTGGCGGCGCGGTTCATGCTACTGCCGCCGCTATGAAGAGACCGCTGATCGCCGTGCTCAACGGCCCCAATCTCAATCTCCTCGGCGCGCGCGAGCCCGCGCTCTATGGCGCGGCAACCCTCGGCGATGTCGAGCAGCTCTGCGCCGAAGTGGCCGAAGCGCTTGATCTTGCAATCGATTTTCGGCAGACGAACGGGGAGGGGGAGCTGATTTCCTGGGTCCAGGAATGCCGCGACCGCGCCGCCGGGCTGATCATCAATCCGGCCGGCTACGGCCATACCTCGATCGCCCTGATGGATGCGCTGCTCACGCTCGATTGCCCGGTGGTCGAGGTGCATCTGACCAATATTCATCGCCGTGAGCCCTATCGCCGCCACAGCTACACCTCGGAAGCGGCGCAGGGCCTGATCTGCGGCTTCGGCTTGCGCGGCTATGCTCTTGCCTTGCAGGCGGTCGCGGAATTGCTCCAGGAGGAAGTGGAATGAGCGACCTGCCGTTCGACCCGGCTTTCATCCGCATGCTCGCCACCATTCTCTCCGAGGCCGGCCTCACCGAAATCGAGATCGCCGAGCAAGACCGGCGCATTCGCGTCAAGCGCAGCCCGGCGCCGGTCACGATGATGGCGCCGGCCCCGCCGGCCGCGCCCGCGTCCGCCCCGCCCGCGTCTGCCCTGTCATCGTCCCCTGGGCCCGCGACCGAGGATCTGGTGCGGCATCCCGGCGCCGTCTTGAGCCCGATGGTCGGTATCGCCTATCTCGCGCCCGAGCCGGGGGCGGCGAATTTCGTTGCCGTCGGCCAGGCGGTCGAGGCCGGGCAGACCCTGCTCCTGATCGAGGCGATGAAGACCTTCAACCAGATCAAGGCGCCGAAAGCGGGGACAGTGAGCCGCGTTCTCGTCGCCTCCGGCGCGCCGGTGGAGTTCGGCGAGCCGCTTCTGATCATCGTCTGAGATGGGTTTTTTTCAGAAAATCCTGATCGCCAATCGCGGCGAGATCGCGCTTCGCGTCCAGCGCGCCTGCCGCGAACTCGGCATCCCGACGGTCGCCATCCATTCCACGGCGGATGCGACGGCGATGCATGTCCGCCTCGCCGATGAGAGTGTCTGCATCGGCCCGCCGAGTGCCCGCGAGAGTTATCTCAACATCCCGGCGATCCTCTCCGCCGCCGCGATCACCGGGGCGGATGCGATCCATCCCGGCTATGGCTTCCTCTCCGAAAATGCCCGCTTCGCCGAGATGGTGGAGGCGCATGGCCTCACTTTCATCGGCCCGAGCCCGGCGCATATCCGCATGATGGGCGACAAGATCGCCGCCAAGACGGCGATGGCCGGGCTCGGTGTGCCTCTCGTGCCGGGATCCGACGGCGCGGTCGGCGATCTCGACGCGGCGCGGGCGGTGGCAATGCGGATCGGCTATCCGGTGCTGATCAAGGCGGCGGCCGGCGGCGGTGGGCGCGGCATGAAGGTCGCGACGAGCGACGCCGACCTCGAAGAGGCGTTTCGTGTCGCGCGCACCGAGGCGGCGAGCGCCTTCGGCAATGACCAGGTCTATATCGAGAAATATCTCGACCGTCCGCGCCACATCGAATTGCAGGTGCTGGCCGATGCGCATGGCCATGTCGTCCATCTCGGCGAGCGCGATTGCAGCCTGCAGCGCCGCCACCAGAAACTGCTCGAAGAGGCCGGCTCGCCGGCGCTCGATGCCGAAGCCCGCAATAAACTCGGCGCACGGGTGACATCGGCGCTGGCCACGCTCGGCTACCGCAATGCCGGGACGCTCGAATTCCTTTACCAGGACGGGCAGTTCGCCTTCATCGAGATGAACACGCGCCTTCAGGTCGAGCATCCGGTGAGCGAACTCATCGCCGGCGTCGATCTCGTCCAGGAACAAATCCGCATCGCCGCGGGCGAGGCGCTCGGCTACACGCAGAGCGATATCCGCTTTTCCGGCCACGCCATCGAATGCCGGATCAATGCCGAGGATCCCCTGACATTCACGCCGACACCGGGGCGGGTCGGCGTTTTTCATCCGCCGGGCGGGCCGGGCGTGCGCGTCGATTCGGCGCTTTACGCCGGCTATGTCGTGCCGCCTTATTACGACAGCCTGGTCGCGAAACTCATCGTCCACGCGCCGAGCCGGCGCGAGGCCATCGCCCGCCTCGCCCGCGCGCTCGACGAATTCGTCATCGACGGCATCAAAACCACGCTCCCCTTGCATCAGCGCATCGTGCGGGACAAAGATTTCGCCGCCGGGGAA
>JAKAQU010000301.1 GCA_021819535.1 Pseudomonadota bacterium
CATCGGCCGCGACGCGCTCGGGAACCGGCGTGATGCCGGCCATGGCAAGCAGGCGCTTGGCCGCCGCTTCATCCGGTGTTGCGGCGGGAAGGTCGACGGCCGGGATCACCGGCGGCGGCGCGCTCGGAGGGGCGGCGAAAGCCTCGCCGAACCGCCCCATCGCCGCGATCGCGGTGACCGCGCGCGAAGGATCCTCGAATACGAGAAAACCGTCTTCCTCATAGGCGCGGACGCGCTCCTGATCGGCGATCACCGAGAGCACGAACAGCCGCTCGGGATGGGCCGACCGCACCGCGTTGAGTTCGGCGCGGAGATGCGGCGCGATCGAGGCGGCGCCGCCGGTCTGCGAGAAAAACGCCAGAACCGAGGCATAGCCGCCATCCGCCACCATGCTTTCGGCGAAGCGCCCGACGAGGGAGAGATCGTTCAGCACCTGCGCCGTGCAATCGACCGGGTTGCGCGGTGAGGAAAACGGCACCAGCGCGCGCAACGCCGTTTGCGCCTCCTCCGGCATTTCCGGCATCGGGAGGCCGAGCGTCTCGGCGGCATCGCTGATCAGAACCCCGGCGCCGCCGCTCACCGTGATCACGCCGAGCGTGTTGCGCGCGGGATAGATGCGCTTGCTCGCGGCATAGGCGATATCGAGCATCTGCTCGGTGGTTTGGGCACGGAAGACGCCGAATTCGGCGAGTACGGCATCGGTCACCGTGTCATCTCCGGCGATCGAAGCGGTATGGGATTGCGCCGCCGCCTGCCCGAGCGCGCTCCGCCCGACCTTCATCAGCACCACCGGCTTTTTTGCGTCCCGTGCCGCTCCGAGTGCCGCGAGAAAACCCTCCGCCTCGCGGATTCCCTCGGCATAGGCGGCGATGACATCGGTTTCCGGGTCTTCGGCGAGCCAGCCGATCACCTCGCCCACGGTGACGTCACCCTCGTTGCCGGTGGTGATGCAGAGCGGGGTGCCGAGGCCGCGGCGACGCGCGGCGGCAAAAACATGGGTGCCATAGGCGCCGGATTGGCTCGCGATGCCGATCCGCCCGGGCAGCGGAAAGCCGCTTTCGAGGGAGGCGGAAAAGGTCGGGTAATAGCCGAGCCGGGCGTTGAACAGGCCGAGGCAGTTGGGACCGAGGAGACGCATACCGCCGGCCCGCGCCGCCGCGACCATCGCCGCCTGCGCCGCGGCGCCGGCCGCGTTCATCTCGGCAAAACCGGCGGTGAGCACGATCGCGCCCTTGACGCCGCGCGCGGCCAGCGCCGCGATGGTCTCGACCGCGAATGACGCCGGCACGGCGACGATCGCGACATCCGGGGTTTCGGGCAGATCGGCGATGCTGGGAAAGCAGGGCAGATCCTGCACCGTCGCGCGTTTCGGGTTCACCGGCAGGATGCGGCCGGAAAATTCCTGCGCGCGCATATAGGCGATCGGCCGGCCGCCGATCCGGGTTTTCTCGTCGGATGCACCGATCACCGCGACCGAGCGCGGCGCGAGCAGTGGCGTCAGAGAGGCGAAACGCCCCGGGGAGGTCTGGCTCATGCGCGCCGGCACACCCTGCCGATACCGTCCGCAGCCTTGGATCGAGACCCTCTCACGCGCCACTTCCTCCCGCTCATTGTGAGCCCGATCATGGCCCAGCGCCTCCGGGGCGACAACCCACGCCGCGCATACCCGCTCTTCGTGGAACGGTTTGACGCGGCAGAGGAGAGTGCCCATCGTCGCCACGCCAAGTGCTCTGGAGCGCGACATCGATGGCTGCCCAAGAGCATATCGGCATCTCTGATCGACCATGAACGAGAGTGAGCGCGCGATGTCTTCTGAGCCGGCCCCGATTTCCGACGCCCCGATTTCCGAAGCCATGTTGCGCCTTGATTTCGATGCGCTCTCGGCCTTTCTCGATGAGGCTTTCCCGGCCGCCCAGCGCGCTTTCGGCAGGCTCGTGCTGGTCGAACCCGGTCATACGCGGCTCAGGCTGGAGCCGACGCCCGCGATGCTCCGGCCGGGAAACATCGTCTCCGGGCCGACGCTCATGGGAATGGCCGACGTTGCGGCCTACACCGTCATCCTCGCTCATATCGGCCCAGTTGCGATGACCGTCACCAACAGCGTCAATATCTCGTTCCTCCGCGCGTGCTCCCTCGCACCCGTCGTCGCGGATGCGCGGCTTTTGAAGCTCGGGCGGAAACTGGCCGTGACCGATATACGGCTGTGGCAGGATCATGAGGCGCGGCTGGTGGCGCAGGCCATCGTCAGTTATGTCTTGCCTTGACAGTTATGTCTTGCCCTGAACGAGCCCGATGCGACCTGAACGCGGCATCGATCGACGTCATTTGACGCGGCGGGAGCGATCGCGCATCACCGGGGCGGGATGCGTGCGCTCGTCGAAATCGTCGTCATTCTGCTGCTGATCGGGCTCAACGGCCTGTTCGCGCTCTCTGAACTCGCCCTCATCTCCGCGCGCCGCGCCCGGCTCGTAGCACTTGCGCGGAAGGGCGAGCCGCGCGCCGCTCTCGCGCGAACGCTGGCCGATGATCCGCAGCGTTTCTTGCCGACGATCCAGGCCGGCATGACCCTGATCGGCATTCTCGCCGGCGTCGTCGGCGGCGCCCGGCTTGCCACCCGCATCGCGATCTGGCTCGCACCGGTGCCTGGGATCGGCCCATGGGCGAGCAGCCTCGCCTATACCCTGGTCGTGGTCTCGATCACCTATTTGACCCTGGTGTTCGGCGAGTTGGTGCCGAAGCAGCTTGCACTCCGCTGGCCAGAGAAAACGGCGCTCGTGGTCGCCCGCCCGGTTGCCGTTCTGGCGCGGCTCGGAACCCCGGTCGTGTGGCTGCTCGGGCATTCCTCGGCCGCGGTTTTACGGCTGTTCGGGCAGGGCCGCGGCTCGGGGCCGGATGTGACCGAGGAGGAATTGCGCGCTTTTCTGCTCGAAGGAACCCAAGCCGGGGTTCTCGAATCCGAGGAGCGTGACATGATCGAGCGGCTGTTGCGCCTCGCCGACAAGCCGGTGCGCGCGATCATGACGCCGCGCACCGAAATCACCTGGATCGATCGCACCGATCCCAGGCGCGATATCATCGCGACCCTGAAAGCCTCGCCGCATTCGCGTTTCGTGGTCTGCGACGGCTCCGTCGACAACGTCGTCGGCATCGTCCAGACCAAGGACATTCTCGACCGCCTGCTCGATGGCGGCGAATTTTCGCTCGCCGCGAGTTTGCGCCAGCCGATGGTGATCCCCGATCGCGTCTCCGCCCTCGATGCGCTGGCGCGCCTCAAATCCGACCCGCTCGGCATCGCCGTGGTGATGGACGAATATGGCAGCTTCGAGGGGCTGGTCACCGCGACCGATCTTCTGGAGGCGATCGTCGGCGACCTCAACGAGCCACAGCCGGAGGCCAACACGCCGGATCAGCGGGAGACCGAGCGGGTGCTGGATGGGCTGATGCCGGTCGATGAGCTGAAATCGCAGCTCGATCTCCCGGCGCTGCCGGCGGAGGGCAGCTATCACACGCTCGCCGGGCTGATCCTCGCGCTGTTGCGGAGGGTGCCGCAGGTCGGAGACCGCATCGTCTTCGGCGGCTGGCGCTTCGAGGTGCTGGTGATGGATGGGCGAAGGGTCGAGCGGGTGCGGGTCGGGCGCGACCCAGTGGGGGGAGCATGAGTGGGAGGCGCATGAGTGGGGGGAGCGGGAGTGGGGTTGCCGGTGGACACCTTCTTTCGCGGTGACCTCGCCGCCCCCGGCGGGCGGCGGCTCGCCTGGCTCGATAGCCTGCTCACCGATCACGCGGTATTCCGTCTTGTCTGGAGCAACGCCCGCGCGGTGGTGCCGGGTAGGCTCTACCGCTCCAACCATCCGACACCGGCGCGGCTCCGCGCCATGGCGCAGCGCTGG
>JAKAQU010000302.1 GCA_021819535.1 Pseudomonadota bacterium
TCCGATCTGGGTGATCCCGCCCGCTTCGCCAGCGGCGACATCGGTCGAGCGCAGCGCATCCAAAAGCGAGGTCTTGCCGTGATCGACATGCCCCATGACGGTGACGACCGGCGGACGCTTGACCAGCGCCGCGTCCTCGTCGGTCGCGCCGGCGAGGCCGAGTTCGACATCCGACTCCGAAACCCGCTTGGCGCGATGGCCGAATTCCTGAACCACGAGTTCGGCGGTGTCGGCATCGATGGCCTGGGTGATGGTCGCCATGACGCCGAGCTTCATCAGCGTCTTAATCACCTCCGACGCGCGCGCCGCCATGCGATTGGCCAATTCCTGAACCGAAATGTTTTCTGGCAACACTACGTCACGCACGACTTTCACCTGATCCGAACGCAGAAGATCGAGTTCCGCCTGCCGACGCTCGCGCTCGCGCTGGCGACGCATCGAGGCGAGCGAGCGCACCCGCTCGTCTTCATCATCGAGCGCCGCCTGGACATTGATCCGGCTGCCGCGCCGGCGATCCTCGGCAGTTTTCTTGACCGCCGGCACTTGCGGCTTGCGCGGCGGCAGAGCACCGCCCGGGCGTCGGGCCGGTCGCGCCTCCTCCTCCTCCTCGCCACGCGCGGCCCGCAGGCGCAGAGTCTCGGTGGGCGCGGGCGGCTTGGCGGCAGGTGTCGCCGGCCGCGGCGCGGCCCGGCGTGGCGCCTCTTCGGCACTCTTGGCGGCCGGGGCAGACGCCGCGGCGGCGCGATGGGCCTCCTCGTCGGCCGCGCGGCGGCGCGCTTCCTCTTCGGCGGCCTGACGCTTGGCCTCTTCCTCGCGGCGCTCTTCCTCGGCCGCCTTGCGCGCCTCTTCCTCGCGCCGGCGGGCTTCCTCGGCGGCAGAGAGGATGGAAATTTTTTCCTGCTCGCGGCGTTCAGCCTCGCGCCGCGCCGCTTCGCGCTGCTGCTCGACGAGCGCACGCTGGCGGGCGGCGAGTTCGGTCGCGGTCAGAGCCCGGCCGGTGGCACCACCACGGCTCGGCGCGCGGCCCGCCGGCTCGGCGGCGTGGCCAGCGCTCTCGCCACCCGGGGCAGAGGGCGCGCCAGGTGCCGCGGCGGGCGCGCCGCTTCGCTTCTTACGCACTTCCACCTGCACCACTTTCGAGCGGCCATGGCTGAAACTCTGGCGCACCGAGCCGGCATCGATGGTGCGCCCGCCCTCAAGCCGTCCGCTCGGCCGAAGCGAAAGCCGCCCTTTGCCGCTATCCTGATCGCTACCTTCAGTCATTGACCCGTCCGTGCTCTGTGCTCGTGCCCGTCTATGTCTATCCGCCGCGCGGCCGATCCGCGCGCATCATTGGACCGCTTGCGCCCAATCCTCAAGTCGCATTTCCAGACCGCGCCGCTTCCCGCCCCTCTATGCCGGCGAGGCGCTCGGCATCGATCGCAATCATCGCCGCGAGCCGCCCGGGTGCGAGGGCAACATGAACCACCCGTTCGCGGGCGAAAATGCGGCCCAGCTCCCTCCCCGAAAGCGGATCGACCACCGCGATCGCAGCCTTAGCCCCAGCCAGAAACCGCGCCCGCTCGTCGGCGCTGCCGTCGCGCGCCGCCACCACGAGACCTATCCTGCCGGCGAGCAGCCATTCCCGCGCCTTATCGAACCCGGCAACCGCTTGTCCCGCGCGCCGGGCAAGGCCGAGCCCCTCGCCGATCCTGAGCCTCAGCCCGGCGACGACGCGCTCCGCGAGATCCGCCGCGACATCGACCCGCATCCTTGCCGCGCGGGCGAAAACCCCGCGCCTGGCCGCGGTTTCTAACACATCCCGCCGGGCGCTCAACCACATTCCCCGACCCGGCAGCCGGGCCGCGAGATCGGGCACGACGTCACCCTCGGGTCCGACGACAAAGCGGATCATCGTGCCCTTTTCCGCAGAGACGCGGGTGACGAGACAGCGCCGGCACGGCCCGGTCTCGCGCCCCTCTTCGGCCTCCGGCACGCGCTCAGGCGTCCTTCTTCTCCCCATCCTCGTCATCGGCGAACCAATGCGCCCGGGCGGCCATGATGATGCCGCTCGCCCAGCTCTCGGCCGCCTCGTCATCCATCTCACCCTTGCCGACGATCTCCAGCAATTCATCGGCGGCGAGATCGGCGAGATCATCGAGGGTCTTGACCCCCTTCTCGCCGAGTGCCACCAGCATCGAGGGCGTCAAATCCCCGATCGCGGCGATCTCGTCGCTCACGCCGAGGCCGACGCGCTTCTCGTCGAGTTCGGCATCGCGCCGCGCGAGATAGGTCTCGGCACGGCGGATCAGCTCGGCCGCGACGTTCTCATCGAAACCCTCGATCTCGGCCAGTTCCTCGGGCGGCGAGAAGGCAAGCTCCTCGACGGTGTTGAACCCTTCGGCGACGAGGAGGCCGGCGATCACGTCATCGACATCGAGCGCCTCGACGAAAAGACCGGTGCGGCGGCGGAATTCCTCCTGCCGGCGTTCGCTCTCCTCGGCCTCGGTGAGGATGTCGATGTCCCAGCGGGTGAGCTGGCTCGCGAGGCGCACATTCTGGCCGCGCCGGCCGATGGCGAGCGAAAGCTGGTCGTCGGGCACCACCACCTCGACGCGCCCCGCCTCCTCATCGATCACCACCTTGGTCACTTCCGCCGGCGCCAGCGCGTTGACGACAAAGGTCGCGGTCTGCGGGCTCCACGGGATGATATCGATCTTTTCGCCTTGCAGCTCCTGCACCACCGCCTGGACGCGCGAGCCGCGCATGCCGACGCAGGCGCCGACCGGGTCGATCGAGGAATCGCGCGAAATCACCGCCATCTTGGCGCGCGAGCCGGGATCGCGCGCCACCGCCTTGATCTCGATGATGCCATCATAGATCTCCGGCACTTCCTGGGCGAAGAGCTTGGCGAGGAAATTGGGATGGGTGCGCGAGAGAAAGATCTGCGGCCCGCGCGGCTCCTCGCGCACGTCATAGATATAGGCGCGCACGCGATCGCCATTGCGGAAACTCTCGCGCGGGATCAATTCGTCGCGGCGGAGCAGCGCCTCGGCGCGGCCGAGATCGACCATCAGATTGCCGTATTCGGTGCGCTTCACGGTGCCATTGATGATTTCGCCGATGCGGTCCTTGTATTCATCGTATTGGCGCTTCCTCTCGTATTCGCGCACTCTCTGCACGATCACCTGCTTTGCGGTCTGCGCGGCGATGCGGCCGAAATCGATCGGCGGCAAGGGATCGACGAGATGCTCGCCAACCTGGATATCGGGCTTGAACTTGCGGGCGATGGCGATCGGGATCTGCGTCTCCTCGTTTTCCACCGCCTCGACCGCCTCGGTCCAGCGCGAGAGATGGACCTCGCCGGTCTTCTTGTCGATCCGGGCGCGGATGTCCTTCTCGTGGCCATATTTGGCGCGGCCGGCCTTTTGGATGGCCTGCTCCATCGCTTCCAAGACCTCGTCGCGATCGATCGATTTCTCGCGCGCGACGGCATCGGCCACCAACAGCAATTCAGGACGGGCGATCGCGGTATCCATGGACTGAGACCTTTCCGTTGACATATCAGGCACGTTCGCCTCCGACTCGGCGGTATTCGTTCAGCGATGTTCGCTCAGTTGACTTGCGATGCCGCCTCGGCGGCGAGCAGCGCCTCGGTCAGTAAAAGCTTGGCCCGGCGGATGGCGGCGCGCGGGACGGCGATCTCGCTCCCATCATCGAGGCGGAGCCGCGCGGTTTCGCGATCGGCGCCGAGCACGATGCCGGAGAAGCGCTTCCTGCCGTCCTGCGCCACCGCCATTTCGACGCGGACGAGATGGCCAGCGAAACGATTCCAGTCCTTGGCGCGGGTCAGCGGCCGGTCGATCCCGGGCGAACTCACTTCGAGCGTCCAGAGATC
>JAKAQU010000303.1 GCA_021819535.1 Pseudomonadota bacterium
CGCCGGAGAGGTTGCCGCTGGTGGCGACGAGCGGAAACCCGAGTTCCGCCGCCAGAAGATGGTGCAAGGGCGTGGCCGGCAGCATGATGCCGAGAGAGGGTGATTGAGGTGCGATCTCAGCCGCCAGATGCGTTTTTGCGGCGTTCTTCGGTCGCAGCAAAACGATCGGTGCGGCCGGCGCGCGCAAGGCCGCGCGCTCGGGCGGGGAAATCTCCGCGAGCTTCTCGGCGGCTTCGTCATCGGCCACCATGATGGCGAGCGGCTTGCGCGGACGGCGCTTGCGCGCACGGAGCCGTGCCACCGCCGCCGCATCGGTCGCATCGACCAGAAGCTGGAACCCGCCAAGCCCCTTCAGTGCGACGATTCTGCCCGCGCCGAGTGCCGCGGCGGCATCGGCCAATGCCGCGTCGCCGGTTTGCCGCACCTGCCCGCGCGCATCCCAGAGGGCTAGGCGCGGGCCGCAGGCCGGGCAGCAGATCGATTCGGCATGGAACCGGCGCGAGCCCGGATCGGCGTATTCCGCCGCGCAATCGGCGCAGAGCGGAAACCGGCGCATCGTGGTCCGCGCCCGGTCATAGGGCAGCGCCTCGATCACGCTGTAGCGCGGGCCGCAGGCGGCGCAACTGGTGAACGGATAGCGATAGCGGCGGTCGCCGGGGGTTGCGATCTCGCGCTGGCAGTCGGGGCAGGTGGCGAGATCGGCCATCACCACCGCCGAAGCCGCGTCCGTCGCAGCACTCGGCGCGATCGTGAAACCCGCGGCGCCACGGGGGGGAAGGCGGGTGATCGCCTCGCCCATGATGACCGCGTGGGCGGGCGGCGCCTGGCGGAGACGATCGAGGAAGCCGGCGAGGATGTCGGGCGCCGCCTCCGCCTCGATCACAACGCCGGCGCCATCGTTGCGAACCAGCCCGGCAACCGCGCTCGCTTGCGCCAAGCGGCAGACGAACGGGCGAAAGCCCACCCCCTGCACCGCGCCGGTGAGGGCGATCCGGAGCCGCTCCGGGGTCGCGTCTGCCATCCGCGTCTCAGACCTCCAGATCCAGGCTCTCCAGGCGCAGATGCTGCGCGTCCGGATCGGCGGGATCGGTCGATAAGGTGATGTCGAGTGCCGCGCCCTCGGCGGCGCTGCCCTGCGCTTCGGCCACGAAATGCTCCCGGAAATGCGCTTCCGAGAGATGGCTGAACGCGCCGAGCCAGACCCGCACGCAGGCGACCCGCGTCGCACCACTTGCCGCCGCCGCCTGATCGATGCGGCGGATCAGATCGCGCACCAGGCCGGTTTCATGCATCGGAGACCTCCCGAAGATCGGCCGTGATCAGCGCGATCGCCTCGTCCACCGCGGCCGCGACCGGCGCCGACAATGCCGCCCCATGGGCGAAACCAGCCGCCTCGATCGCCAAGATCGTGATCCTCGGCGGCAGGCGTCCAAGCGTGCGCGCAAGTTCGAGGGTCTCGGCGAGGCCGAAACCATGGGTCGAGCCGAGGCTGAGATCCCGCGGTAGCGCGCCGGCCGTGGGATCGAGCCGATGGATCCGCCCGGGCCGTCCAGCGGGGCCGGCGGCATCAACCAGCACCACCCGCCCGGCGCCGGCCCAAAGATCGAGCAGCCCCAGCATATCGCCGCCGGTCTCGGCGATGCGCAAGCCGGGGAGCGCGCGCTGAGAGAGGCCGCGCGCGACCGCGATCCCGACGGCATCATCGCCGCGATCCGGATTGCCGATGCCGATCACGAGCCTGGAGACGGTCATCCCCGGTTCACCGTCAGGCGCAGGAAGTGGGTCGCACACGAGATGCAGGGATCGTAATTGCGGATCGCCTGCTCGCAATGGTCGCGGAGTACGTCCTCGGAGAGCGCGAGGTCACGTGTTGCGATGATCCTGAGATCATCCTCGATGGTGGCTTGGTTCTGCGATGTCGGCGGCACGATGCGCGCCGCAAGGATGCTGCCTTCCGCATCCAGATCGTAGCGATGGAACAGGATGCCGCGTGGCGCCTCGGTGCAGGCCGAGCCGGTCCCGGCGCGCGGGACGACCGGCGCCATTGGCGCCGCGGGCGGCACATGGAGGGCGATCAGGCGTTCGGCCTCCTCGCAGGCATAGACGGTCTCCAAGGCGCGTACGATGATGCTCTGATATGGATTGCGGCATCCCGGCCCGATACCGAGTTCTTCGGCCAGGGCCCGCACCGACGGGCTGAGCCGATCGTAATTCAGGACGAAGCGCGCAAGCGGCCCGACGAAGTAGTTGCCGCCCTCCCGCCGCTCCGATTGCAAGGCGGTGGAATGGGCGACATGGCGTTCGGCGAAGGCGCCTTCGTACTCCGCGACCGCGATATCGAGGCCGCGGCTGGAGACGATACGCCCGTTGTTCATCGGATATTCGTCGGCGTTGCGGAGCGCAACGAACTCGTAGTCGCGGGCGAAATCGGGGAATGGGAAGCCTGCGACCCAGCGCGCGAGCGCGATCGCGGTCTCCCGCGCCTCGGCCATCGTTGCCGCGAGCGAGGCGAGTTCGGCCGACGTCGGCACCCGGTAGAACCCGCCCACCCGGACGTTCACGGGGTGGATCTCGCGCCCGCCCAAGAGGCGGAGCAGCGCATTGCCCGCCTGCTTCAGCCGCAATCCCTGCCGCACCGCCTCGCCGTGCGCTGCCGCCATGCTGATCGCGTCGGGAAAGCCGAGAAAATCCGGCGCGTGCAGCATCACGATGTGCAGCGCGTGGCTCTCGATCCATTCGCCGCAATAGAGCAGCCGGCGGAGCGCCCTGAGCGGCGGATCGAGCGCTATTCCCCATGCCGCCTCGATCGCATGCACCGCGCTCATCTGATAGGCGACCGGGCAGATGCCGCAAATGCGCGCGGTGATGTCGGGTGCCTCGGCGCCGCCACGTCCGCGCAGCAAGGCCTCGAAGAAACGCGGCGGCTCGAAAATCGCGAGCCGCACACCGCTCACCGCTCCGCCCGCGATGTCGAGTTCCAGCGCACCCTCGCCTTCGACGCGGGTGAGATAGTCAACCCGGATGGTCTTGGTCGGCATGGGCATCGCTTTCCTGGCGGAACGGTTCGGCCGCCGCGTTGAAGGTTCGGAAGGCGCGGTGGATCGCGCGGCGATCGGCGCCGAGCCCAGTCCATGCAGTGGCAAGTGCCGCGGTATTGGCCGCCTCGGCGGGGCCGAAGCAGCCATAGCAGCCGCGCCCAAAGGCGGGGCAGATCGCGCCGCAGCCGGAGGCGGTCACCGGACCGAGGCAGGGCGTGCCGTGGGCAACCATCACGCAGGCGGTGCCACGCCGCTTGCAGTCGGTGCAGACCGTCTCGCGCGGGATCTGCGGCGCGCGCCCGGCGAGCAGGGCGGAGATCATTTCGAGCAACTGCGTCTTGTCGATCGGGCAGCCATGCAGCGCGAAATCGACCGTCACATGGGCCGCGATCGGGGTCGATGTCGCGAGCGTCTGGATATAGGCGGGCGTCGCATAGACCGCGGCGACATAGTCCGCGACATCGGCGAAATTGCGGAGCGCCTGGATGCCGCCGGCGGTGGCGCAGGCGCCGATGGTCACCAATTGCCGCGAGGCGGCGCGAACGGCGCGGATGCGCTCGGCATCGTGCGCCGTGGTGATCGATCCCTCGACCAGCGAGACGTCATATGGCCCCGGTCGCAGGGTGCTCGAAGCCTCGGCGAAATTGGCGATCTCGACCGCTGCGGCCAAAGCGAGCAATTGATCCTCGCAATCGAGGAGCGAGAGCTGGCAGCCATCGCAGGACGCGAATTTCCAGACCGCGATCCTGGGGCGGGGGCGCGTCTCCATCGCCTCAGATCTCCCGCACC
>JAKAQU010000304.1 GCA_021819535.1 Pseudomonadota bacterium
AAATCTCGCCGAGCAGCAGCCATGAGCCGAAGCGGCGCGAGACGAGATTGGTGTGCTTGCCCTGCCAGCCGAGCCCCGCCCGCGCTGCCAGCGGCTTTTCCATCACCGGCGCGGTATCGACGAACACCTTCACCTCGCCCCCGAAACGCGAGACGATGAACTGCGCGAGATGCTTGAGCCGCCCTTTGATGAGATCATGATAATCGCGGTTGCGGGCATAGACCGAGATATTGCCACGTTCGGGCAGCGCGAGGGTCGCGAGCGCATCCCCCTCCGGCGCGTAATTGAGGGCGAGCGCGATCACGCTCCGTGCCTCGGGCCACAACGCCCGGGGTGAGGCGCGCTCGGTCGCGCGCGCGGCGAGCCAGGCCATCTCACCCTGCCATCCCTCGGCCAGGAACGCGGCCAACCCCTCCCCCACCGCGGGCGCGAGGGCCGCTTCGGTGACGCCCACGGCATCGAAGCCGAGGGCCAGCGCCTTGGCGCGGATCGCCTCAGCCGCGTCCACGATAGGGGGCAACGCCTTGGGGCGGGAGAAACACGCCCTCGGGTGGCGCCGCACTCTGCCAGAAAACATCGATCGGCATGCCGCCGCGCGGATACCAATAGCCGCCAATGCGGAGCCAAAGCGGCGTGATCGCCGCCGCGACACGATTGGCGATAGTGAGCGTGCAATCCTCGTGAAACGCGCCGTGATTGCGAAAGGCGCCGAGGAAAAGCTTGAGCGACTTGCTCTCGACGATCCAGTCGCCGGGGATGTAGTCGAGCACGATATGGGCGAAATCGGGCTGGCCGGTGATCGGACAGAGCGAGGTGAATTCCGGGCAAGTAAAACGCACCACATAGACCATGGCGGGATGCGGGTTGGCGACCCGCTCCAGAACCGCCGCCGCCGGATCGGCGGGCAAAGCCGTGGCCACGCCGAGTTGGGTGAGCCCGGCCGGGGCCGGCGCAATCCTCTCGCTCATACCGCTCTCTCCGTCTCGCCCCAGCCGGCGCGGAGGGCAGCCGCGACCTCGGCCAGCCGCCCTTGCCCGATCGCCGCCCGCAAACGCCGCATCAGATCCTGATAATAGCGCAGATTGTGCCAGGTGAGCAGCATCGGCCCGAGCATTTCGCCGGCCCGGAACAAATGATGGAGATAGGCGCGCGCATGGCGCGTGCAGGCCGGGCAGGCGCAATCGGGATCGAGCGGGCCGGGGTCGTCGGCGAAACGGGCGTTGCGCAGGTTGAAAACGCCGCGCGAGGTATAGGCGCGCGCGGTGCGCCCGGCGCGGGTCGGGATCACGCAATCGAACATGTCGATCCCGCGCGCAACGGCGGCGATGATGTCATCGGGTGTCCCCACTCCCATGAGATAGCGCGGCCTATCGGCGGGCAATAGCGGCACCGTCGCCTCCAGCACGGTGAGCATCATCGCCTGCCCTTCGCCGACCGCAAGCCCGCCGACGGCATAGCCATCAAAGCCGGTCGCGATCAGAGCGGCGGCGGCGCGGGCACGGAGATCGGGATAGACGCCCCCTTGCACGATGCCGAACAGGCCATAGCCGGGGCGGGCGCGAAAGGCGGCGCGCGAACGCTCCGCCCAGGCGAGCGAAAGATCGAGCGAGGCCGCAGCTGCCGCATGGCTCGACGGAAACGGCGTGCATTCGTCGAGCACCATGCTGATCGTCGCATCGAGCTTGTCCTGAATATCGATCGCGCGCTCGGGGGTCAGGCGGTGGGCGCTGCCGTCGATATGAGAGCGAAATGTCACCCCGTCGGCATCGAGCTTGCGCAATTTGGCGAGCGACATCACCTGAAACCCGCCGGAATCGGTCAGGATCGGCCCCGGCCAGTCCATCAGCCGATGCAATCCGCCGAGGCGCGCAACCCGCTCGGCGCCGGGGCGGAGCATGAGATGATAGGTGTTGGCGAGCACGATCTCGGCCCCGGTCGCGCGCACCGCATCCGCCGTCATCGCCTTCACCGTCGCCGCGGTGCCGACCGGCATGAAGCAGGGCGTCGCGATCGCGCCATGGGCCGTGTTTAGGACGCCGGCGCGCGCCGCCCCATCACGCGCGGCGAGGGCGAAGGTGAGGCTCATGCGCGGTAAAGGAGCGAGGCATCGCCATAGGAATAAAAGCGATAGCCGGCGGCGATGGCATGCGCGTAAGCCGTCTGCATGCGCGCAAGCCCGGCGAAGGCCGCGACCAGCATGAAGAGCGAGGACCGCGGCAGGTGGAAATTGGTCAGCAGGAGATCGGCGGTGCGGAACGGATGGCCGGGGCGGAGAAAAATATCGGTCTCGCCGGCAAAGGGCATGATCTCGCCGCTCTCGTTGACCGCGCTTTCCAAAAGCCGGAGCGTCGTCGTGCCGATGGTGAGGATGCGCCCGCCGCGCGCCCGCGCCGCATTGATCGCCGCCGCCGCGGACGCACTGATCTCGCCGCGCTCGGCATGCAGGCGATGGCGCGAAAGATCGGCATCGCGCAGTGGCAAAAACGTCCCTGCCCCGACATGAAGCGTGATGGTGACGTGCGCGACCCCGCGCGCCGCGATGGCTGCGAGCAAATCGGGGGTGAAATGCAGCCCCGCCGTCGGCGCTGCGACCGCGCCCTCGCGGGCCGCGAAAATCGTCTGATAATCATGCGCATCCTCTGCGCGCGGCCCGTTCGGCCGCGCGATATAGGGCGGCAGCGCGAGTGCTCCGGCCTCGCGCAGCGCCGCCGCGAACGCCTCCCCCTCGCGATCGAAGCGCAAGATGACGCCGCCATCCGGGTTGCGCGCCATCACCTCGGCGCCCATCCCGCCCTCACACGAGAGATGATCGCCGGGGCGCAGCCGGCGTGCGTTACGCGCGAGCGCATGCCAGGTGCCATCGGCGAGTGGCCGGTCGAGCGTGATCCCGATCCGCGCTGCTCCCCGCCACGCCGAGAGTTGCGCCGGGATGACGCGCGTATCGTTCGCCACCATCACGTCCCCTGGCGCGAGGAACGAGGGCAGATCACGCACGATGTGATCGGCAAGCCGGTTCGGCATGACGCTGAGAAGCCGTGCCGCATCACGCGGGCGCGCCGGGTGCTGCGCGATCCGCTCGGGCGGCAGGTCGAAATCGAAATCCGCCTCGTTCACCGCGTAAAAACACGTGCGTGAAAACAAGGCCAGGGCGCTGCCCTGGACCTGCTGGGGGCAGCGCCCCCAGACCCGCACTTTGGAACGGTTTCCAAAGGCGATGCCTTTGGTGGGGTCAGGGGCAAAGCCCCTGGTCTGATCATGGCCGGGCCGCGCTTATTTCTTAAAACTAATCTGGCAGATAGCTTGCGATCTCGACGAGATTGCCATCCGGATCGCGGCAATAGACCGACATCATCGGCCCGAGGGCGCCGATGCGCGCAACCGGCCCCTCCTCGACCACGACGGCATTGGCGAGGAGGTGCGACACCACATCGGCGGGGCTGACGGCGGTGATGAAGCAGATATCGGCGCTGCCCGGCAGCGCTTCCGCCGCACGCGGCGAAAACTCACGGCCCTGCTGATGGAGATTGATCTTCTGGCCGCCGAATTTCAACGCCGTCCGCTGCTCGCGGCCAAACACCTCGCGCTCCATGCCAAGGACGCGCTGATACCAGGCGGCGGTGGCGTCGAGATCGCGGCAGGTGAGAACGATGTGATCGAGACGATCGACGGTGAAGCGCATCATTCGAGCCCGTCGAAGAAATCATTGCCCTTGTCGTCGATGACGATGAAGGCGGGAAAATTCTCGACCGCGATCCGCCAGATCGCCTCCATCCCGAGTTCGGGATATTCCACCACCTCGACCTTCTTGATGCTCTCCTC
>JAKAQU010000305.1 GCA_021819535.1 Pseudomonadota bacterium
GATCTCGGGCTTTGAGAGTATCCTGGCCGATCGTTTTCATGCGTTTTCGCTCCATCTGCCGGCGTGCCACGCCATCTCGCCGATGGCGTGCATTGCATGACGCGCGGGCTTAGACCATACCCCGCCAAGCGACAAGCGGACCAAGGGACGAGATGAGGCGGGAATGGCGCGATCGGCCGCGAGGGAGAGCGAAGCCTGGCTCGAAGCGCGGCAAGTGGCGGCGTTTCGAGGCGAAAAACTGGTGCTCGAAGGCGTCTCGTTCCGGCTCGCCGCCGGCGGCGCGCTGTTGCTGCGCGGGCCAAACGGGGCGGGCAAATCGACCTTGCTCCGCGTCATCGCCGGCTTCATCCCGCTCGCCGCGGGCGGGCTTCTCTGGCGGGGCGAGGACGCGCTCGCCGATTTTTCCGCCCATGCCCGGCGGATCGCCTATCTCGGCCATCAGGACGCGGTGAAACCGGGTCTGACGGTTGCCGAGAATCTTCTCTTCGCGGCGAGTCGGGGCGGCGATCTTGGCGCTGCTCTCGCCGCCGTCCATCTCGCGCCGCTCGCCGATCTGCCGGCGCGCTTCCTCTCGGCCGGACAGCGGCGGCGGCTCGCGATCGCGCGCCTCACCCTCGCCGGGGCGCCACTCTGGCTTCTCGACGAGCCGGGAAACGGCCTCGATGACACCGCCCTTGCGACACTCGGCGCGCTCTCCGACGCTCATCGCGCGGCCGGCGGCATGGTGATCGCGGCCACGCATCACGATTTGCCGTTCCTCGACGCCGCTGTCATAGAACTTAAATGAAAACATTTTTCTCGTTGTTTTTGCGGGAAATAAAGCTCTCTCTCCGCCACGGTGCCGACACCCTCGCGGCGATCCTGTTCTTTTTCCTCGCCGGCACGCTGTTTCCGCTCGCGATCGGACCGGCGCCAGAGGAACTGGCGCGATTGGCGCCCGGCATCGTCTGGGTCGCCGCCTTGCTCGCCGCCCTTCTGCCGCTCGACCGGCTGTTCGGCGCCGATTTCGAGGATGGCGCGCTCGACCAGTTGCTGCTCTCCGGCCTTCCCCCGGCCGCGATCGCGCTCGCCAAAACCGGTGCGCACTGGCTGACGACGGGGCTGCCACTTTTGCTCGCAGCCGCCCCGCTCGCGCTCATGCTGCGGGTGAGGGGGGAAATCCTTCCGGTTTTGCTCGGCGGCCTGCTGCCGGGAACGATGGCGCTCTCGCTACTCGGCACGGCCGGGGCGGCGATCGTGCTCGGCGCGCGCCGGGGCGGGGTTTTGCTACCGCTGCTCGTGCTGCCGCTCGCGGTGCCGGTATTGATTTTCGGCACCAGCGCCGCCGCCGCGGCGGCGACCCATTTGCCGGTCCGCCCGCATCTCTTGCTTCTCTGCGCCGTGCTCGCGATCCTCTTGCCGCTCGCCCCCATCGCCGCCGGCGCCGCTCTGCGCGCGGCGGTGGAGTGAGAAGGGGGCATAGGATGGAGAAAAGGAAAAAATCGACAGGCCGGGCTCATGGCCCAGAAACATGTTATTCGGCTCGCCAGCGCCGCGCGGTGCCGGCGGTGATGCCGCCATCAATGACCAGTTCCGCGCCGGTCATGTAGCGTGACGCATCGGAGGCGAGAAACAAGACGCCGGCCGCGACTTCCATCGCCGTCCCCGGCACGCCCGCCGGCACCTCGCGCGCCAGCGCATGGGGATCGATCGGGGCGTTTCGCCCCGCTCCCTCGGCGCCGGTCGGGATTTTCGTCCAGATCGGCGTGTCGATGATGCCGGGATGGACGGAATTGACCCGGACCCCGTCATCGGCGATCGCGCATTCCAGCGCCACCGCCTTGGCGAACAGCCGAACACCCCCCTTGCTCGCGCAATAGCCGGCAAGCCCGGCCGAGCCGCGAATGCCGGCGACCGAGGACATGATGACGATCGAGCCGCCGCCGGCGCGCCGCATCGCCGGCACGGCGTGTTTCACGGCGAGAAAAACCCCGTCCATGTTGATCGCGTTCTGCCGCCGCCAATCGGCGAGCGTCATGTCGATCGCCGAGACCAGGAGGCCGATGCCGGCATTGGCGACCATGACATCGAGCCGGCCATGCCGGCGCTCGGTGCTGGCGATCACCTCCGCCCAGCGCGCTTCGTCCGTCACGTCGTGTTCGAGAAAAAGAGCCGCGCCACCGGCATCCGTGATCTCGCCGGCAAGTGCCGCACCACCCGCGGCATCGATATCGGTGATCACCACCCTCGCACCCTCACGCGCGAGAAGCCGCGCGCAGGCAGCCCCTATGCCCGAGGCGCCACCGGTGATGATGGCGACCTTACCGTCCACTTGTCCCATGTCCGCATCCTCGCGATTTTCTTCTCTCGGATGTGCAGCATCAAAGATATCGCAGGCCCGCGCAAGCGAGGCGGCGGCGCGAGCGGATCAGAGCCCGAGATCGCTGAGGGCAGGGTGATCGGCCGGGCGCGGGCCGCCGCGCGGCCAGTGAAACCGCCTCTCACTCGCCTTGATCGGAAGATCGTTGATCGAGGCGTGGCGTTCACGCATCAATCCGGCCGCATCGAACGCCCAGTTTTCATTGCCATAGGCGCGGAACCATTGGCCGCTATCGTCATGCCATTCATAGGCGAAGCGAACCGCGATCCGGCTCCCGGCAAACGCCCAGAGTTCCTTGATGAGACGGTAATCCAGCTCGCGCGCCCATTTCCGCTGAAGAAAAGCGACGATGGCGGCGCGGCCGGTGAGAAATTCGCAGCGATTCCGCCATACGCTATCGGGTGTATAGGCGAGGGAGACCCGCGCCGGGTCGCAGCTGTTCCAGGCGTCCTCGGCGGCGCGGATTTTCTGGATGGCGGTCTCTTGGCTGAACGGGGGCAGCGGCGGGCGATTTTCGGACATGACGGGAACCTCTGGGCTGAAACTTTCGGCTAGAACTTGGCGAGGCGCTCCGCGCAGGCGAGGAAGGCAGCGCCCTCGCTTTCCGCCGGCCGAAGGGAAAGCGGCGGCAGGGTGCGGGCGGAGCCGGTGGCGATCAGGGTGCCGCCGCCAAAGAGCGCCCGCGCTTCGGCGAGTGTCGTCTCATTGAGCGGCAATTCGGTATTGACGACGCGCGGCGCCTCGATCGCCGCCGGAATGGTCCAGCCGTCATGGCCATTGCCGATGAAATGCAACGCGGCGGCGATGCCTGGCGGGCGCGGTGCGAGGGGGTGGTCGGTATTGGAAAAGACGAAGCTCATGCCGCCGCCGCGTTCGGCGGCGAGGGTGAGGGTCGTCGGATTGTCTTCGTCTTCGGGAAAGCCGGCGCGGAGCGTGCAGCGTTCCGGGGTCTCGGCGAACTGCCAGGAGGCGGCGCTTGGGGCTGCCTGTTGCGCAACCGGCGTCGGCGCGGGTGCCGCGCATGCGGCGGCGAGAAGCGGGAGAAAAAGCGCGGCGAGACGGGCATTACTGGCGAGACGGGCGTTACTGGTAAGCATGCTGTCGATCGATCCCGAAATTAGCCGGTCGCGGCGAGAAGGCTGAGCACGGCGCAGGTCGCGAGCGCCGCGACGGCACCATAAATATCTCCCGTATAACCGCCAAGCCGCAGCAAGGCGAGACGAGCGACGACGACGAGGGCGAATCCTGCGGCAAGCCCGGTGCCGAGGGCGCGGGCGGGGCCGAGGAGCACGAGGGCGAGCCCGGCGGCGAGCGCGAGCCCGGCGAGGCTCGCACCCGCCGGCAGCTTGCCGAGCCCGGCGCCGAGCCCGTCGCTGCGTGCCGGCGAGAGGAGAAACGGAACCCCGATCATCGCCGTCCGCGACGCCGCCCCGGCGACGATCAGGGCCGCGAGCACGGCG
>JAKAQU010000306.1 GCA_021819535.1 Pseudomonadota bacterium
GTTCCGGCGCCGAGTGCCACGGAAAAATGCGGCGCGGTGGGATAGCTGGTATAGCGCGGCACGCGCCGGTCATGGCGGGCGATCAGGGCGTCGATGTCCATGCCGCGAAACCTAGGGTCTTTCGGCCGGCGTGCCTTGAGGCAGATCAAGCCGGCGCGGGGGGCGGGTTCGCCCTATTTCGCGCGCCGCGGCAGAGCCTCGAGCGCGGCCGCGATCGCCGCCGTCACCTCGCTCCAATCCCCGGCCCGGCTTTGGCGAAAGAGCCGGAGCGAGGGATACCACGGGGTGTCGCCGCGATCGAGCAGCCAGCGCCAGTCGGACGGGGTCGCCAGCATCAGCCAGGCCGGCTTGCCGAGCGCGCCGGCGAGATGGCCGACCGAGGTATCGACGCACACCACCAGATCGAGATTGACGATGGCGGCGGCGGTTTCGGCAAAATCGGTCAGCGCCTCGGAGACATCGAGCAGGCCCGGCAGGACGTTCGGGGTGGCGCGGTCGCGCGGCGGGAATTTCTGCTGCAACGAGACGAAGGCGACGCCGGCCGCCTTGCCCAGCGGGGCGAGATCGGCGAGCCGCATCGAGCGGCGGCGGTCATTGGGGTGCGTCGCGCGCCCGGCCCAGGCGACGCCGACGCGCAAGACCCCGCGCGGCAGATCGCGCTCGAAGCGTGTCTGCCAGGCGCGGATGAGGGCGGGATCGACGCTGAAATAGGGGATCGGCGCCGGGATCGTCGGAAGGTCGGTTGCGAACAGCCCGGGCAGGCTCGACATCAGGCAAAAAACCTTGTGCGGCGGGATCTGGTCCCAGCGCGTATGGCAGGCGGCGACGCCCCGCACCGAACGCAGCAGCGGCGCGATATCGGGGCTGCACCCGACCACCACCTCCCGGCAGCGGGACGCGACCTCGGGGACATAGCGGCAGAATTGCAGCGTATCGCCATAGCCCTGATCGCCGACCAGGAGGATGCGGTCTTGCGGCAGGCGCATGCCGTTCCAGGCCGGCGCCGCCATTTTCGGCAGCATGCCGCGGGCCTGGTCGAGCTGGTTGCGCCATTCATATTCCAGCCAGCCCGGCTTCATCTCGCCGCGCGCGAGCAGGATCTGGCCGATGGCGAGATGCGCCTCGGGATGGGTCGGCTCCTTGGCGAGCGCGGCGAGAAAGGCATCGACCGCGGCTTCGCGCTCGCCGCGATCCATCAGCGCCTTGCCGAGATTGACCTGAAAGCGCGGGATGGCGGGTTGCAGGCGCACCGCTTCGCGGGCGGCGGTGACGGCGTCGTCGAAACGATAGAGCAGGCGATAGAGGCCGGAGAGATTGCTGTGCCAGGCGGCGACGCTCGGCTGCTTGGCGAGCGCCCGCTCGATCAGCGAGGTCGCCCGCGCGAGATCGCCACGATGGCCGAGAATGGCGCCGAGCAAGGCGAGCGCCGGGGGATGGTCGGGGACCGCTTCGAGCACGTCCTGGCAGATGCCGGCGGCCTCGCCGAGGCGCTTGCCGATCATCGCCTGTTCGGCGCGCTGCAATTGTTCGTGAATCGCCTTGCTCCGCTCGCTGGTCGAGGCGGGCGGCGGTGGTGCCGCGGCGAGGCCGGGCGGCGCCGGCACCGCCGGCGCGGCTGGCGGCGGCACGGCGGCGGTTTGCGCGGGCGCGGTGGGAGCGGTCATCACCGGAGGATGCCAAGCCGCGCGGCCAAACAAAAGAGGCGGCGCACACCGTTTCGTAAAAAAAACGGTTCAGCCGGCCGGACGCGCGGGCGTCGGGGCGTCCGAGACCATGGCGCCGCAGCCGGTCGCCGTGGTCGCGGGCAGCACGGTGAAGCGCTGGCGGGCGAGTTCGCGGTCGCCGGCGAGGAGGGTGAACTCCCACTCGCCGGCGACCATCTCCCAGGCTTCGGTGAAGGTGAAGCCGACGAAGCGGAGCCCGGTCCCGGCCGGGATCTCGAAGATATCGACGCTGCCGCCGGCGCCGTCCGGGCGGTGGAGCGGGGGATGACGCACGCGGATGGTGAGCGGCGCGGCGGCCGCGCCGGCGCGCGCGAAAATCAGCCCGAAACTCCGGCACGGCGCCGCCGGCACGGTCGCGGTCGCGGCGAGCAGGGTCGGGAGCGTGACGCGGTCGACGCCGCTCAGCGTCTGGTCGCGGAGCCCCGCCGGCAGGCCGCCGGTGACCGCCGCCGGGCGGTAAATGCCCGCCGAGAGGATGCGAATCCCGGGGTCATCGGCATGAGCCAGCGAGGCGGCTAAAAACACGGTCAGTGCCAAGGCGAAAGGCGATGGGCAACCACAGCGGGTCATTTTGAATTTTGGGTTTCGACCCATAACAGATCACCGTTCTGCCGCATAAAAAGCAACTTTGTCCAATGCTGGGGCCGTTTAGTCATCCGAATTCTTAGATATTTCCCATAATCAGGAAGCCCGCCACACAGGGGCTCACGGGAACATGTCAAAGGGTGTGCGTCGCGTGGGTTCTAAAGGGATGCAAACAGATATATCACGCTCCCAAATCCCTACACCCTTTACGTTGAGTTTTACTCGAACCGGCAGCCAGTTGTTCGCAGGCGCATTAGCAAGGGTTTTGATATCAAGGACTCGTTCAACGCACTGGAGCGGAGTGTATTGCTGACCGTTGGTGGGATCGAGATAAGGAATCGCGGCTTGGCGAATAAGCTCAAGTTTCAGGAAGCAATCCCGCCATGGCGAATCGCAAAGTAAATTGTAATACTCGGCAAATCGTGTGCCGAACTCTCGATGAATAGGACTTTCCCCTCTCTGGAGAGAGAGGCAATTCTTCACCTGATCGGGAAGCGCATCCAGACCAGACACCATAGCCCATTTGCCCTTTAAATCGTGATCTTCTGATCGCGCCCAGCGTCTCGGGAGCTGGACGGCTGGAATGCGGTCAGCGCTCGGAAAAACTGGACACCGTATTGTATAGCCGCCGGTTGTCTCTTTAGAGAAACACGGTCTGTCCCTGAGGACACGTCCGTCCCCAAGATCATTCACGAGAATATAGCGGTCAGAGATCAAGTTTTTCTCAAAACAATTAACGAATAGTGTCAAGTTATAAACGTCACCATCAACGAAGTTGTGCAGATGAAAACTCCACACTCCATTATTAATGCCTAGAAATTCACCGCGAAATACGATTTCTGGCCCGATGGCGATGAGATTGAAAACAGCTTCGCCCGCTGAAGGGGGGATACTTAGCTTTTCAGCGCACCTTTTTTCATGCTCGGCTTTCATTTCCCGCAGCCGATCAGCCGTGTACGTAATCTCGTCCCGGTCAATCAGGTCGGCATGAGTTGCACATAACCAAATTGCATTTTCTATACTGCATCGCTCATCTTTGGACATAGATTCGCAGTAGCGTGGCCCCCCAGAAGCAGCCGCATGAATATGGGCCGCTTTACCGATCATGCTCACGGCGTCAGGCGATTCGTCGCTGGGGCCTGACGTCGGCTGGGGACATTCGCGGAACGAGCAATGGTGGTTTGCGCGCAGCGCTAACGCCCGCTTTGTTTTCTCAGGAAATTCGTCACGGTTGCTCATCATGCCTCGCTGGCACAGAAGGAAATAGCTCACGCGAGAATAGCTCACGCGAGGCTTTTGTCCCCACGTCCTGGATTCGATCTCTGCCACCACCATGCGGCGAGGAAGGTTTGACGGCGGCGGCCGGGGCTTGTAAACGTCGGTATGCAAACGCGAATAACTCTCATCAACAACGTCCCAACAAGGCGAACCGACCGATGCGCATCCCACTATCGCTTGCCCTCGCCGCCCTGCTCCTCGCCGCCAGCGCCGGACAAACGATCGTCG
>JAKAQU010000307.1 GCA_021819535.1 Pseudomonadota bacterium
CGCGTGGGGGAGGAGGGTTTCGCGGGCGAATTGGCGGGCGGTATCCTGGATCGCGCGCTGCGTCTCGTCCAACTCGAAATCCATGCGGTTTTCCTCCCCCAATTGCGAGGCTACGGGTGCATGTTACGCAAGCCGCGTCAAGGCGAAAGCCCCAGGCGGAAGGTCGGGATAGAAGGTCGGGATATGAGAGAAGTGGTCGTCGTGGCCCGAGCCGAAAGCTTGGGCCTCGCGCACGCCGTGCCTTGACGGCTCGCCCCCTGGCCAATACCTAAAACTGGCTCCAAAAAACGCGCGTCACCCGCCGCCCGCCGATGGCGATCGCGGCCCATCCCGCCCCCAACATGGAGAAAACAGCATGGCCTTCGATCTTCCCCCGCTTCCCTACGCCGCCGGCGCGCTCGCCGCACTCGGCATGTGCCAGGAGACGCTGGAACTGCACCACGGCAAGCACCATCAGGCCTACGTCACCGCGCTCAACGGCTTCGTCGAGAAGAACGATGCCCTCAAGGGTAAAAGCCTCGAAGAGATCGTGACTTTCTCCCACAACAAGCCCGATCTCGCCCCCGTGTTCAACAATGCCGGCCAGCATTGGAATCATAAGCTGTTCTGGCCGGCGATGAGCCCGACCGAGGGCGGGCGCATTCCGGGCAAGCTCGAGCGGAAGCTGGTCGAGGATTTCGGCGGCGTCGCCCCGTTCAAGGAAGCGTTCAAGGCGGCCGCGGTCGGGCAGTTCGGCTCCGGGTGGGCGTGGCTCATCCTGGCGCCGGACGGCAAGCTCAAGGTGACCAAGACCCCGAATGGCGCCAATCCGCTCGCCACCGGCGAGGGCAAGGCTCTCCTCGGCTGCGATGTCTGGGAACACAGCTACTATCTCGATTTCCGCAACCGCCGCCCCGATTACGTGCAAAACTGGCTCGATAAGATCGCCAATTACGAGTTTGCCGAAAGCATGCTCGCCAGCGCTTAGGGATTGTCGGGGAACCAGCGCGCCAAACCGAGGCCGGGGCGCTGCCCCTTACTTCCCGTTGCGACCGGAGGGCGCAAGCGCCCCCGGACCCGCAATCCGAACGAGCGGTTTCCAAAGGCAATGCCTTTGGTGGGGGGTGGGGGCAAAGAGGGTATGGTGATGCGGGACATCTTCGCAACCCTGCCAGCCCTCGGGAGAGGACTGAACCGCCGCATACGGCATTCCCATGGCGGCGTCGACGTCAACAAAAACTTATCCGCGCGAAAAACTTATCCGCGCGTGGCGTGGCGCTGCGGCGAGGCGGGGTAGACGCCGAGGATGGACACCGCGCGTGAGAAAAACGTCAGTTCCTCCAGGGCGCGGGTGAGCGATGGCTGCGACGGGTGGCCTTCGACATCGCACAGGAACTGGGTTGCCGCGAACTCGCCATCCAGCATGTAGCTCTCAAGCCGTGTCATGTTGACGCCGTTGGTGGCGAACCCGCCGAGCGCCTTATAAAGCGCCGCCGGGACGTTGCGGACGCGAAAGACGAAAGTGGTCATCACGTCCGGCTGCTCGGGCGGCGGCGGCATCGGTGCCGTGGCCATGACATAGAATCGCGTCGTGTTGTGGCTCGCATCCTCGACATTGCGGCGCAAAATGGCGAGGCCGTAAATCTCGGCGGCGAGCGCGGACGCGATCGCCGCATCCTCGGCATTGCCGCGCTCGGCGATGAGCTGCGCCGCCCCCGCGGTATCCGCCTCCACCACCGCGATCAGACCAAGCTCGCGCACCAGATCACGCACCTGGCCGAGTGCCACGGCATGGGAATGAACGCGCTTCAGCCCCGTGATGCTGGCCCCCGGCACGCCGAGCAGACAATGCTCGACCCGCTGGAAATGCTCGCCGACAATGGCAAGCCCGCTTTCGGGCAGCAGATAATGGATGTCGGGCACACGGCCGGCGAGGCTGTTTTCGCACGGCAACATGGCCAAGGTCGCCTCCCCCTCGCGGAGTGCTGCCATCGCCGCCTCGAACGTGTCGCAGGGAAGCGTCGGAAGGCCGGGAAACGCGGTGCGGCAGGCGAGATCGGAATAGGCGCCGGGTTTGCCCTGAAACGCGATCGGGCCGCGCGAGGTGATGGGAAGGATCATGATGCGTCGCTCCGGTTCGCGCGATCAGGTGCGAGGCGTGCGGGCCCAGGTCCGGGCCCAGGTGCGAGCAGGGCGCGGGCGCGTTCGAGATCGGCCGGCGTGTCGACGCCGAACGGCCCATGCGCGATTCGCGCGCAGCCGATCCGCATTCCCGCCTCCAGAGCCCGCAACTGCTCTAACTTCTCGCGCGCTTCGAGCGGGCTCACCGGCAGGGCGACGAAAAGCGCGAGGGCCGCGCGGCGGAAGGCATAAATGCCGATATGGTGCCAGCGCGGCCCCTCACCGGCGGGGATTGGCGCGCGCGAAAAATAGAGCGCGGGCGCGATGTTGGCGTCCGCCGCGAAGGCGCAGGCGGCTTTCACGACCGACGGCAGCGCTGCCTCCGCTTCGTCCTCGATCGGCGCGACGAGGGTACCGATATCGATCCCGGGATCGGCGAGCGGGGCGAGGGCGGCGCGAATCTGATCGGGCGCGATGGTCGGGAAATCGCCCTGGAGATTGACGACGACATCGAATTTGCCGCCGGGATCAAAAGCCTGAAGCGCGGCGAAGGCGCGATCCGAGCCGGAGGGTAATGCCGGGTCGGTCAGGATCGCGGGAAATCCCTCGGCCTCGGCGGCTTTTTGGATCGCGGTCTCGGCGCAGGCGATCAGCACCGGGCCGAGGTCTGCCTCCCGCGCCCGTGCCGCGACGTGCAGCACCATCGGCCGGCCATGAATATCGGCGAGCGGCTTGCCCGGCAGGCGGGTTGCGGCGAGACGGGCCGGAATGACGACGATCGGGGTCATGGCGAGACGGGAGCGGGAGGGTTCATCGGGCTTTCTTGCCGGGACATGGGTTGCGGGCGGGTTGCGGTTTCCGTATGGTGCCAGAACCTTAGGTTTGGCAAGGTCAGGCTTGCAACGCGCATCGGTCTTCCGGGCGCCGTGGGCATGGCCGTGCCGCCGTTGTAACGCGCTCGATCGGGGTAGTCGCCGCATGGACAGTCTGGCCGTCAATAAGGGTCTCGCCGCCATCCTGGTCGCGGGCATCGTCTATTCGCTCTCGGGTCTCGTCGCCGAGGTCTTGGTTCACCCCGAGGAACTGAAGGAGAGCGCGATCAAGATCGAGGGTATGCCGGCCGCGACCGAAACTGCGCCGGCCGCGCAGCAAGGGCCCGCGCCGATCGCCCCCCTCATGGCCGATGCCAGCGCCGATAAGGGCAAGGAGGACGTGCAGAAACTCTGCACCGTCTGTCATTCCTTCGGCGAGGGTGAGCCGGCCAAGATCGGCCCCAATCTTTACGGCATTCTCGGCGACAAACGCGCCCACATGGCCGGGTTCGACTATTCGGACGGGCTGAAAAAACTCGGCGGCACCTGGGATTACGAAGGATTGAACCATTGGCTCTATGATCCGCGCTCGCTCGTGCCCGGAACCCGCATGGCCTTTGCCGGCATCAAAAACGACAAGGAGCGCGCCGATGTGATCGCCTATTTGCGCTCGCTCTCGAAAAACCCCGAGCCGCTGCCGAAAGTCGAGCAGGTGGCGGCCACGGCGGCCGCGGCGACGCCGAAACCGGACGACAAGGGGCCGAGCTTCGTCTCTCTGGTCGCCGCCGCCGATCCCTCGGCCGGCAAGGCGGAGGCCGACAAGCTCTGCACCGTCTGCCATTCCTTCGGCAAGGGTGAGCCGGCCAAGATCGGCCCCAATCT
>JAKAQU010000308.1 GCA_021819535.1 Pseudomonadota bacterium
CACCCACGCGCCGGCGCCGGGCCATTTCGCCGCGACGATGGCAAGGGCCGCGGCGAAAGCCGCCTCCGGGTCGAGTTCGGTGGTATCGAGCGTCACCGCGTCCGGCGCCGGGCGAAGGGGCGCGATGGTGCGGGCGGCATCCTCGGCATCGCGCGCCGCAAGCTCGGCCGTCACCCGCGGAAGCCCCCCGGGCACCGCGCCGCGCTCGCGCCAGCGCCGCGCCGCCCGTGCCGCGAGAGACGCGGTCACGAACAGCTTCACTGGCGCCTCGGGCAACACCACGGTGCCGATATCCCGCCCGTCGAGAACCGCGCCGGCGCGGGCGGCGAAGTCGCGCTGAAACGCGAGCAGGGCACCGCGCACCCTCTCCTGGCCGGCAACCGCGCTCGCCGCGCGGTCCGCGGCCGCGGTGCGAAGATCATCGCGGGCGAGATCGTCGGGCGTGAGCCGCAAAGCCGCCCGTGCCGCGGCCTCGGGATCGCTGGGATCGCGCCCTTCATCGAGCACATGCCGGCCGACGGCGCGATAAAGGAGGCCGGTATCGAGATAGGGAAGCCCGAGATGGGCGGCAAGACGCCGGGCGAGCGTCCCCTTGCCCGCCGCCGCCGGCCCGTCGATCGCGATCATCAGCCTTGCCATCACGCCACCGCGAGCGCCGCGCCGATTGCGTTCATCAGCGCGGCAAAGCCGGGAAAACTGGTGTCGATGAAGCCCGCGTCATCGATGGTGACCGGCTCGCGCGCGGCCATCCCGAGCACGAGCGCGCTCATGGCGATGCGGTGGTCCATCCCGGTCGCGACCACCCCGCCGCCCGGCGCCGGCCCCGCCGCGCCCTCGATGATCAGATCATCGCCCGCGATCTCGGCCTTGACCCCGTTCGCGGCCAGCAGTGCTGCGGTCGCCGCCAGCCGGTCGCTTTCCTTGACGCGGAGTTCGGCGAGGCCGCGGAGCCGCGTCGTGCCGCGCGCCACGGCAGCGGCAACGGCGAGGATCGGATATTCGTCGATCATGCTCGGCGCCCGCTCGGGCGGCACATCGACGCCGGTGAGCGGCGCATGGGCGACCACGAGATCGCCGACCGGCTCGCCGCCGCTGATCCGGCGGTTCTCGATCCGGATCCCCGCCCCCATCTCGTCGAGAGTCGCGAACAGCCCGGTGCGGAGCGGGTTGAGCCCGACCCCGGTGATCCTGATCGACGAGCCCGGCACCAGCAATGCCGCGACCAGGGGAAACGCAGCGGAGGAGGGATCGCCGGGCACGACGATGTCGGCCGCGCGCAATTCCGGCTGCCCCTGAAGCTCGATCACGCGCCCGCGACCGCTCTCCGCGACCGCAACGCTGGCGCCGAAATGGCGCAGCATGTTTTCCGAATGATCGCGCGTCGCTTCCGGCTCTTCCACCACCGTCATCCCGCGCGCATTGAGCCCAGCGAGCAGGATCGCCGATTTCACCTGCGCCGAGGCGACCGGCACGCGATACGTGATGGGCAGCGCCTCGCCCGTGCCCTCGATCGCGAGCGGCATCAGCCCGCCTTCGCGGGCGGCAAAGCGCGCCCCGCACAAGGCGAGCGGCGTGATCACCCGGCGCATCGGCCGCCGCCGCAGGCTCGCGTCACCGGTCATCACCGCAAACACCGGATGGCTCGCGAGCATGCCGGCGAGGAGCCGGGCGGCGGTGCCGGAATTGCCCATGTCGAGCACATCGTCGGGCTCGACGAGCCCGCCGATCCCCCGCCCCGCGACCCGCCAGACGCCGTCTTCCTCGCGCGCGACCAGGGCGCCGAGCGCGCGCATGGCGGCGGCGGTGCGCAGCACGTCTTCCCCTTCGAGAAGACCGCTGATCCGGCTCTCGCCAAGGGCGAGCGCGCCGAGCATCAGCGCGCGATGGCTGATCGATTTGTCACCGGGCACGCGTGCAACCCCGGCAAGCCCGCGCGCCGCGCGCCGCGATACCATCATCCGATCCGCTTCCATACGCTCCCGCCCCGCCGACCCATCCCGATCGTCCGCTCACCGCGCCATGCGGCCAGCGCGCGATAGCACGACCCCAGAAGGTTTGACAGGGGCGCTCGGGGATGGCATGGGGCGCGCCGGTTTGGTTCCAACGAGGCCCCTGATGGTGAAGCCCGAACTCGGCAGCAAGCGTATCTGTGTGCAATGCGGCGCCCGGTTTTATGATTTGATGAAGCAGCCGGCGATCTGCCCGAAATGCGGCGTCGAGCAGCCGCCCGAGCAGCCGCGTCTGCGCCGCCCGCCGTCTGCGTCGCCCGAGGACAAGCGGCCGAAAAAAACGCCCGCCCCGGAGATTGAGGACAACGATCTCGATATCGAGGTCGGCGAGGGCGAGGACGTGATCGAAGACACCGCCGATCTCGAAGACGATGCCGAGACGCTCGACGCCGATATCGAGGTCGAGCCCGACAGCGACGAGACCGACCGCTGATCGCGCCTTCCGGCTAAATCACCTGAAACCCGTCCCAGAACGGGTCGCGCGGATCGACGAGGATGGTGTTCATCCCGTGCAGCCGCGCCCAGCCGGCGATGCTCGGGCGGATCGCGGGCTTGCCTGCGAGGGTCGTTTGCGCCTCGATGCGGCCCTCGAATAGCGAGCCGATGATGCTCTCGTGGATAAACGTCTCGCCAACGCCAAGCCGCCCGCGCGCCGCGAGCTGCGCCATGCGCGCCGACGTGCCGGTGCCGCAGGGCGAGCGGTCGATGGCACGCTCACCATAGAACACGGCATTCCGCGCCGAGGCCCGCTTATCGCGCGCCGCCCCAGCCCAGAGAATATGCGTAACCCCCCTGATCGTCGGATCCTCGGGATGCACCATTTCGACCGCGCGGTTGATCGCCGCGCGCAGCTTCGGACTGAGACGGAGAATGTCATCGGCGGAAAACGCTTCCAGCCCGGCATAGCCCGGCTGTTTCTCGACGATCGCATAGAAATTGCCGCCATAGGCGATATCGACGGTGATGTCGCCGAGGCCGGGACATGCGACCCGGAGATCGGCGGTGGCGAGATAGGAGGGAACGTTGTGGAGGCGCACCCGCTCGATGAAGCGCCCATCCCGCTCATACTCCGCAACCACCCGCCCCGCCGGCGCCTCCAGCGCGACCACGCCCTCCCGCGCCGGCGCGATGAGGCCGTGTTCGAGCGCCATCGTCACCGTGCCGATGGTCGCGTGCCCGCACATCGGCAGCGCGCCATCGACCTCGATGAACAGGATCGCGGCATCGCAGTCTTCGCGGAGCGGCGGATAGAGGATCGCGCCCGACATGATGTCGTGCCCGCGCGGCTCGAACATCAGGGCGCGGCGGATCCAGTCGAAGCGGGCGGTGAAATCGGCGCGCCGTTCGCTCATCGTCGCCCCCGTGAGCGGCGGCGCACCACCCACCACCAGACGCACCGGGTTGCCGCAGGTATGGCCATCGAGGCAGAAGAAACTATGCGGCGTCATCGCCGGGTTCATCCCGTGAGACGCTCGATCGCGGCGCCGCAGCCGGCAAGCTTCTCTTCCAGCGCCTCATAGCCGCGATCGAGGTGATAGACGCGATTGACCACCGTCTCGCCACGCGCGGCAAGGCCAGCCAGCACGAGCGAGACCGAGGCGCGAAGATCGGTCGCCATCACCGGCGCCCCCGAAAGCGCGGCCACCCCGCGCACGATCGCCGAGGCGCCATGCACATTCACCTTCGCCCCCATGCGATTGAGTTCGGGGACATGCATGAAGCGGTTCTCGAAGATCGTCTCGGTGATCATCGCCGCCCCCTCGGCGAC
>JAKAQU010000309.1 GCA_021819535.1 Pseudomonadota bacterium
GCCGCAGGCGCTGCCCAACGAATAAAAGTCTTTTTGCTTCTTTTTCTTCAGAAAAAGAAGATTTTTCCCCTCACAACCACATCACCTCGCTGATGTCGTTTGCCGCGCTCGCGATCATGGCGAGGCGGTCGAAGCCGAGGGCGATGCCGGCGGCTTGTGGCATGCCGTGGCTGAGGGCGGCGAGGAAATCCTCGTCGAGCGGCCAGTCGGCGCCGCCGTAGAGTGCGGCCCGCCGGGCGCGGTCGGCGAGGAAGCGGGTGCGCTGCTCGGCGGCGTCGGTCAGTTCGACGAAGGCGTTGGCGAGTTCGATCCCGCAGAGGAAGAGTTCGAACCGCTCGGCAACCCGCGGGTCGGCCGGATCGCGCCGGGCGAGTGCCGCCTGTGCTGCTGGCCAATGGGTGAGGAAACTCGGCCTTACCTGACCGAGATGGGGCTCGATCCGGCCGAGCATCAGGCGGAAAAAGAGGTCCTCCCAGGTCTCGCCGTCGCGCAACCGCTCGCCCGCCGCTGCCGCCAGCGCCTCGGCATCCTCGCCGCAGGCGAGGAGATCGGCGCCGACATGGCGTTGGAATGCCTCGGCGACGGTGATCCGCTCGTAGTCCGAGAGATCGGCCGTGACCCCCCGGCAGGTGACGATCGGCGGCAGCACGGCGCGCAGCAGCGCGTGCGTCTCGGCGATCAGCGCATCGAGTGACGCGCCCGGGCGATACCATTCGAGCAGCGTGAACTCGGCGGCGTGCAAGGGCCCGCCCTCGCCATTCCGCCAGACGCGGGCGATCTGGAAAATCGGCCCGGCGCCGCCGACGAGCAGCCGCTTCATGGCGAATTCGGGGCTGGTGTGGAGATAAAGTGGCGTGCGCGCGCCGTCCGGGCCGATGCGCTCGGTGGCGAAGGGGCGAAGATGCACCTCCTCGCCCGGCGCCGTCACCGCATAGGGGGTTTCGACCTCGAGATAGCCGCGGGCGCGGAAAAACGCCCGCACCGCGTCAAGGAGCCGGGCACGGCGGCGGAGGCGGGGAAGGCGGTCGGCCAGGCGGTCGGGGTGCCAGCGCGGCGCCATGCCACCGGCGCCGCCCCTCGGGCCGCCCTTGGCGCCGTGCCGCCCGCTCAGGCTGCCTGGTCGGCGTCGGTTGCGGTGGCCTCTGCCTCGGCTTGCGCCTCGGCTGCGGCCCCGACCGCCTCGCCGCGAAGCTGCTTTTCCGCCTCTTCCGGGCTCCGCGCGATGTTCACCGCGACCGTGATCGACACTTCCGGATGCAGCATGACCCGCACCGGCGAGAGGCCGAGGGTCTTGATCGGATGTTCGAGCACCACCTGCGCGCGATGGATGGAAAGCCCGCTTTCGCCGCAGGCATCCGAGATGTCGCGCGCCGAGACCGAGCCGTAGAGGCTGCCCGATTCGCCGGCCTGGCGGATGATGGTGACGGAAAGCCCGGCGACGCGCTCGGCGACGCGCTCGGCCTCCTCGCGGCGCTTCAGATTCTGCGCCTCGAGTTCGATGCGCTGGGTCTCGAAGCGGGCGAGATTGTCCTTCGTCGCGCGGAGCGCCTTTTTCTGCGGCAGCAGGAAATTGCGGGCATAACCGGGCCGCACCTTCACGACCTCGCCCATCTGGCCGAGTTTTTCCACGCGCTGCAGCAGGATCAGTTCGATTTGCGCCATGTTCGCCTCCTCAGCTCAGCACATAGGGCAGCAGGGCGAGGAAACGGGCGCGTTTGATCGCGCGAGCCAGTTCGCGCTGCTTCTTGCCGGAGACCGCGGTGATGCGGCTCGGCACGATCTTGCCGCGCTCGGAGAGAAACCGCGAGAGCAGGCGCACGTCCTTATAATCGATCTTCGGCGCGTTGGGGCCGGAGAACGGGCAGGATTTGCGCCGGCGATGGAATGGCCGGCGGGCGCCGACGGCGGGGCGGCGGGCGGCGGGATTGGTTTCTGTGGTTTCTGACATCGGTCTCACTCCTCGCCGCGGCCGGAATCGTCGTCCATGAGGTCGAGATCGCCGCGGGCACGGTATTCCTCGCGCTCGTCGAAGCCGCGCCGGCGGCCGCTATCGAAGCGCCCGGCCGGTTTCGGGCCGCGGAAGCCGCGATCGCGATCGCGCTCCTCGCCGCGGCGGGAAAGAATGGCGGATGGCGCCTCGTCGATCGTCTCGATGCGGAGGGTGAGAAAGCGCAGCACATCCTCGTTCAGGCCCAATTGCCGCTCCATCTCGGCGATCGCCGGCGGCGGCGCATCGAGACCGAGCAGCATGTAATGCCCCTTGCGGTTCTTCTTGATGCGGTAGGCGAGGCTGCGCAGCCCCCAATATTCGCGCTTCTTGACCGCGCCGCCATCGCCCTCGATCTGGGCGGTGATCTGGTCGGCGAGGCCGTCCACCTGCTGCTGCGTGACTTCGCTGCGTGCGATCAGCACGCATTCATAGAATGGCATCCGGTTCTCCCTATGGCTCCTCGGTCCGCGACATGCGGACATAGCCGGCGAAGGTGCCACTTCGCCGGCAGGGTCGGCGAGCGTTTCGCACACTCCGGCGCCGATGGCAACCCGCGATCGCGCCCTCAGCCGAGGCTGGTGATCGCCCATTTGACGAGCTTCGGGCCTTCCGCCCCGCTCGTCAGCACCACTTGCTCGGCACGCCGCGGCGTCTCACCCCCGAGATAGATGCTTTCTTCGAGCGCGATCCGCACCCCGGCCGCGCGCAGCCGCCAGAAACCGCCCGATGGCAGGCGGAGCAGCACCCCCTCGCCATCCTGAAGCAGGCTCGCGGTGACGCTCGGATGGAGATGGAAGCGAATGGCGAAAGGCTGCGGGCCGTCCCCTTCCACCGCATCCTCGCCGCGCAGATCCTCGCCGCTTTCGGCGAGATAGAGGCGGCGGCGATGGAGCGCGCCATAGACCCGCGACCAGCCGTCATGGCTTGCCGCCAGCCAATGCGCGCCGGAGGCTTCCTGGCGCTCGGCCTCGACATGCCGGGGCCGGCGGCCGAGCCCGGCCGCACGGAGTTCGGAGGAGCTGGTGTCGGCGATGACGAGGGTGGAGTGGGCGGCGCTGGCGCGGGCCGCATCGAACCATTCGCCCCCGGGCGGGGCGGCGCCGCAATTGACGATCATGCGCTCGCGCCCGATCGAGAATTCGAACGCCAGCGTCCCGGCATGGGCGCGATGGTCGATCCCCGGCGGCGGCGGCGCGCCGCCATCGAGAATGACGAGACCGCGCCCAGCCTGCAGGCGGTGGAACCCGCCCTCGAACAGGGTCGCGACCGGCCGGCCACCGCGCCCGGCCTGGGTGAGCACGAGTTCGATCAGCGCCGGGTTGCTCTCGCGCGTGCCGTTGAAGAGGGCGAGCCCGCCATCGCCGTGGCGGAGCGTGCGAAGCGCGACCGCGGCGCGCTCGATCGCCGGGGCGAGGGCGGCCGGCGGCGGCACCTGTGCCGCCTGGAGGAGGGCGCGGATTTCGGTCAGATCCTGGAGCATGTGCAATTGCGCGGCCGGGCTGCGCTCGACATGGCAGCCATCGCCGAGCATCTGGCGGCCGATCTCGCCGGGCAGGAAGCGGAGGGCGCGGCCGAGAAAGCCGAGATGTTCGGGAAGCGCGACGCCGGCGGCGATCAGCCCCTTGAGCGCGGTGAGCGCGCGGCCATCTTGGGCTTCCGCCGGCAGGTCGCGGGAGAGCGCCCTGGTATCGGCGAGGAGCCGCGTCATCAGGCGCTGGCGGAATTCGTCCTCGGCGCTGGCGGCGAAAAAATCGTAATGGCCGAGCCAGGCGGTGAT
>JAKAQU010000310.1 GCA_021819535.1 Pseudomonadota bacterium
AATTTATGTCCAAAGCGGGTAAGTCTCTTTTTGCGAGAACATTATCCGTTTTGAAACTGCGGGTTACATGATTTTTGCGTGGAACAACCTATCGGGCGGGGTGTGGGGGGTTGGGACCAACTGGAATCCCGATTCCGTGCCGGGTCCCACAACCGATGCGATCATCGGGCTTCCTGGCGACTATCTCGTCGCCGTGCAGCAGACGGCGACACTCGCCGATCTGACACTCGCCGATAGTGGCGCAACCCTTCTCGTCACCCCCGCTTTCGCCGAGGCCGCGACGACGCTCGACATCAAAGGCCAACTCGACCTCAACGCCGGCACGCTGGCCCTTGCCGGGAGTGCCAGCACGCTTTCCACGGGGTTTCCCGGCGTGCTGCCCGGACTGCCGGCAACCACGGTCATCACCCCGGTCGTTCTCGCGCTCGGCGCGGGCCTCGAGGCTTCGGGCGGCACGATCACCGCCCAATACGCGGTGATCGAGGCCAATGCGACCCAGAGTTTCGTCGGCCTCTCCCTCACCCTCGGCAATGACGCAACCCTCCTCGCCGCCGATGTGCTCACCCTCGATGGGGTGGTCACGATCGGCGGCAGCGGTGATGCCCTGAGCGGGGCGATGGTGAATGACGGCACGCTGGTGTTCGCCGGCACGGGCGCGGCTGCGATCAACCCCAACGCCGCGGCCGATTTCGTCAATAATGGCACCATCGAGGTTGCGTCCGGCGAGGTGGGCGGGACATTCGCGGATTTCACCAATGCCGGCGAGATCGCGGTCGGCGGCACGCTTTCGCTCAAAACCACCGGTTTTTTCGAGAATACCGGCAGTTTCGACATCGCCGGCGGCGCAACCCTCGCGTTTTCGTCCCAGATCGCGTCAGTCGGCACGGTGCCCGCTGGCCTCGGCGAGATCGAGAGCCAAGGCGGGCGGCTCACCATCGGCGGGACACTCGCGCTTGGCGGCGCAACCCTCGCGCTCAGCGACGGCGCCAGCGCCGATCTCACCGGCACCATTGCCCGCGGCACCCTCGAGAATGGCGGCTCGTTGGTCGTCCAAGGCGGAACCTTCGATGGCGTCACCTATGCCGGCACACTCGCCCTTGCCGCCCTTGGCAACGCGCCGACCCTCGATGTGATAAACGGCCTCGTCGTCACCGGCGGCGCGCTCGCGATCGGTGATGGCACGCTCCAGCTTCTCGACAGCGAGACCCTGACCACGCCCGCGATCAGCCTCGCGGGCGGCACGCTCGCCGGTCCCGCGGGCGCAACGCTTGCGCTCGGCGCGGGCGTCGATCTCGCGGCGCGTGGTGACAGCCGGATCGCGGCCGGGGCGGTGGTCAATGACGGCACGATCACCGTCGCCAGCGGCACCCTGACCCTGACCGCCGCGACCTTTGCCAATGCCGGCAGCCTGATCGTCGATCCCGGTGCGACGCTCGATCTCGTGCTCCCTGCCGCCATGCCGACGTCGAGCCTTGGCGAGATCGGCGGCGGGGGCGACATCGTGATCGACCCGCCGGGGGGCGTCCCGCCGCTCGTGGTGCTCGCCGATAATTCGCCGCCGGCCTGTTTCCTCGCCGGAACCCGCCTCGCGACCGCGACCGGCTGGGTTGCCGTCGAGCGTTTGCGCCCCGGCATGCGGCTTCGCACCGCGTCCGGGGCGCTCGCGCCGATCGTCTGGATCGGCCAGCGGCGCATCGAGTGCCGCCGCCATCCGCGGCCGGAATGGGTGCAGCCGGTTCGCGTCCGCGCCGGCGCTTTCGCCCCGGGTGTGCCGGCGCGCGATCTCCGGCTTTCGCCCGATCACGCCATCGCGCTCACCCTGCCGGGGTCGCGCGATCGGCCGCGCGATCGCCTTCTGGTGCCGGTGAAATGCCTGCTCAACGGGGCAACGATCGTTCAGGAGGACGCGGCGCGAGCCTGGTATTTCCATGTCGAGCTGCCCCGGCACGACGTCATCCTCGCCGAGGGCTTGGCGGTGGAAAGCTATCTCGACACCGGCAACCGCGCCGATTTCGCCAATGGCGGGGTGCTCACGACCCTTTATCCCGATTTCACGCCGCTCACCGGGTGGGAAAACGCCTGCGCGCCCCTTTGTCTCGGCGGCGAGGCGGTGACACGGATGCGGCGCCGGCTTTACGCGCGGGCGGAAATGCTCGGCTGGCGGCGCGAGGCCGACGCCGATCTCCATCTTCGCCGCGGCAGCGCGACGTTGCGCCCGGCGGTCGCGCGCGGGCCGCTCCACCGGTTTTTACTGCCGCCGAGTGCGGGAAGCGATGGCATCGAGACGATCGAGATCAGGTCGCGGAGCGGGGTTCCGGTCGAGCCGGAGCCGGCGTGGCTCGATTACCGGCGGCTCGGCGTGCGGGTCGGCGCCATTCTCCTCGATGGCCGCGCGCTCGCGCTCGATGGCCCGGCCTGTGGCGCCGGATTCCACGCCGAGGAGCGGGATGCGGCGCGGGCCTGGCGCTGGACCGATGGTGCGGCCCACCTCACCCTGCCGGCGCGGCCGCGCCCTGCGGTGCTCGATCTCGTCATTCTCGACGCTGTCCCCGGTTTCTCACTGCCCGAACCCCGTCGCGTTCATCAGAGATTAAGCGATCTCGGCGATGATCGGGGGACCGCGCGCCAGAACGGGGCGTGGGCAGAGCCGGGCCGGGCGGTATGGCTGCGCGGATGATCGCAAAATAGGCGAAACTCGGCGCAGACCCTCCATCCTCCCGTCGGCGTCAAACGGGAGGCCGAAGGACGGCGCATGTCGAATCTTATTCTGGAATTGCGGCAGGGCGAGATGATGATCGTCAATGGCGCCGCGATTCGCTTCAGGAACAAAACCCGCATCGAGCTTGCCGCGCGCGCGCGCTTTCTGTTCGGCAAGCAGATCATGGCGCCGCACGAGGCCAATAGCCCGGCGCGGCGCATCTATTTCGCCCTCCAGACCGCCTATATCGGCACCGAGGACGAACGCCAGCAGGGCCGCGCCGAGGCGAAACTGCTGATCGAGGCTTTCAAGGAGGCGACGACGTCACAACTCGCCCGCGACATTCTCGACCGCGCCCTCCTCGCCGCCGAAGCCGATGATTGCTATCAGGCGCTGCGGCTCGCGCGCCGCATCATCCGCCATGAAGATGCCGTGCTCGGCGGTGCCGCCACTACCCAGGAGGATGACTGATCCCGCCCGGACGTTCCCGCTTTCAGGATGGCGAGACCTCGTCTGCCCCTGCCCCTGCTCCTGCCCTTGGGCCCGCGGCGTGGAAACGGGCCGGATCGACTGCCGCGAGGATATCCCGCGCCGCGGCGCCAGGATCGCGCCCGAGCACCAATGCCGCCACCAGCGCGCCCGCGGCGGGTGCGGTCTGGATGCCATAGCCACCCTGGCCGACGCACCAGAAGAACCCGTCCGCGCCGCGGTCCCAACCGAAGGCGAGGCTGCCATCCGGGGTAAAGCTCCGCAATCCCGCCCAGCTTCGTTCCACGCGCCGCACCTCGATCGCCAGGGCTTGCTGCATGCGGTCGATCCCGATCGCGACATCGATCTCGTCCGGCTGCACGTCGTGCGGGTGGATCGGCGTCGCATCGGCCGGGGAGACCATGAGGCGGGTGCGTGCTTCCGGGCGGATATACCAGCTCTGGCGCACGTCCTGGATCATCGGCCAGCCGGCGACCTCGAACGGGGCCGGGTCGATGATCGAGCCGGTGCGGCGCTTGGGCACGAGACCGATCGGTGTGACGCCGGCGGCCTTGGCGACCGCATCG
>JAKAQU010000311.1 GCA_021819535.1 Pseudomonadota bacterium
GCTGGCGGCGCTTGGGTGAGCGAACAAATTGCATCAGCAGCGGGACGCAGTGCGCCGAGGGCTTCGGTCGGGAATGGCGCCGCGGGCGGGGTCTCGCGGTATAGTGGCCGCCGCTCGGGGCCGGCTTCGATATGGGGCTCAAAGCCGGGGGGCACGTCGTCACGAGGGCTCATGGCGCCGCCCCCCGATCACGTCGGCCGCGTCCGTGCCGGGTCGAGCCGCGCGAATGATTCTTACGCTGCGCCCCTCATCACGCCAACGAAGCCCCGCTTCCTCGGCGGCACGCAAGCCGGGCGCGTCGTGATCGGCGGCGATGACGATGGCGCGGATTCCCGGCGGCAGGATCAGCGATCGCGCAAGATTTCCGGCGGAAATGGCCGACCATGCCGGCAACTCGAGCAGCGCACCAGCGGCGGCGGCGGACTCGATGCCTTCGCCGATCACCAGCGTATCGCTCGTGCTTTGCAATCTGACCGCGCCGCCGGCGATCGGCCCGAGGCTCGCTTTGACCGGCTCAACATCGGCTTTCGCGCCGTCAAGTTTCAGGAAAATTCTTTGAATACCTACAAAATCGCCATCCGCGCCGGTGATCGCGGCGATCAGCGCGATGCGTCGGCCGCCGCTCGGGTGCGGCACGTCCGAACGCCAGCGAAGCGCGGGCGATGATGCAACGTTCGCGATGCGGCGCATTTCCCAATACTTGCCCGCCGGCGAGCCGGGCTCGATCGGCGAGGCGCCACGCCAGATCGCCTCGGCGCGCGCGATGCGGGACGCGGGATCGGCGCGATCGAGACGCGGGAGGCGCTCGGGTCGATGCGCTGGCAGCACGCCACCGGCGGCGGCACGCAAGGCGGCGGCAAGGCCGGCGCTATCGTTGCAACTTGCGCACCAAATGACCGGCCGGCCGTCCTTCACGTCAAGCACAACCGACTGTTTATATTTACATATTGGACATCTGCCTCGCCAACCACGGCCGGCGCGGTGCAGGCCGAGGCGTTGCGCGATTTCATTTGCGGTCGGAGCGGCGGTGGGGTATGAAAATGTCATCGCATTTTTTGCCTTCAGGCCGCCGACGGTGACACGTCGAGCGGCCTTTTCTCTATGGGTTTTAATGGGTTACGCGGCATCGGCCGCCGGCTTCGTCAGGCTCCGGCAGCGGATGGGCGCTTGGGGTAGGTTCTCGATCAGCGCGCGCAGATCTTCCGTTGCGATAAGCGAACGCTTCCCGCATTTCCGTATCGTGAGGCGCCCGTTCGTTGCGAGTTCGTAAATTTTGGTCCGGCTCAAGCCGGAGGCGGAGACCGCCTCGGCGATCGTCATCGCAAAGCGAAGCGAAGGTTCCATCCGGAAAACTCCTCATGGGGTTGCCAAACGCCAACAAACTTTGTGGCGCGCCGCTAATTTTCGCCGGACACAAAGGTCTTCCACTAGAGACAACTTCCTAAAGCGATTGGTCCCTAATTCAGCGGCCGGCTTTTTTCTTGATTTTGCGCGCAAAAACTTTCGCGATCGCATCATGGGAGGCTCCCCAGCCGATGAACCCGAGCAGCGCGGCCAGTGCCTTCGCCGCGCGGCCTTCGCCGGTCGATGGGTTGCCGATGCAGACGCCCGGGTTTGCCCGCTGCCAGTCCTGGGCGGCGAGAATCCAAAGCTGCTCGGCGATGTTGGCGATTTTGGCGCGGTGGTCCGTCCTTCGGCTCATGCCGTCGAGAGAGGGCCAGTTTTTCGCGACCCGCTCGGCAGCCACCAGGAGAGCGCGGAGTGCGTCGGCTGGTCGTGTATTTAAGGCGACTTGCGATTCGTATCCTTTGAGAATCCTCGGCAAGCTCTGGGAAATTTTGCGGATCGCGTCTCGTACGGCGGCGTAATCCGTCGCGAGCGGCGACGGAGCGGCCCGCCAGCCATCTTCGGTTTCGCGAACGAAATTCAGGAGGCGGGCGATCGCGGTGCATATTTCGGCGCATGGCGGATTCAGCCCCGGCGCGGCCGATGTGAAAGCGCCGCGCACTTCGTCGGCGGTTATCCTGGCCTTGCGCTTGCGCGGGGCGGCGGTATGTGTGCGGTCAGGCTTTCCCATGGCGTGACTCCTTGGGTTGCTCAGGGCCGGTGCTGGCGGTGATGACGCCACCCGGCCCGCTCTATGCCGGCAGCCGGCCGGCGCGGCCTCGTTTCAGCGGCGCGGGATTTCTCCCTTGCGGCCGCTATTTTCCGTAGTTACATAAACCCCGTGCGCATCACCTTCGATCCGGCCAAGCGCCACGCCACGCTCGCCCGGCGCGGTCTTGATTTCCGGGATGCCGCCAAGGTGTTCGCCGGTCGCCATGCCATCGCGCCGGATGATCGGCGGGATTATGGCGAAGCCCGGTTCATCACGGCGGGATATCTCGGCGATCGGCTGGTGGTGATCGTGTGGACGCCACGCCTTGGCGCGCGGCGAGTGATTTCGATGAGGTATGCCCATGCTCAGGAAGCGAAACGCTGGCAACGGCACATGGATTGATCCTGATGACGCGCCGGAATTAACCGAAGCCTTCTTCGCGCGCGCCGAGGTCCGGGACGGCGAGAAGCTGGTGCGGCGCGGCCGGCCGCCCTCCCCCTCGCCCAAGCGGCTTGTCACCTTGCGGCTTGATGATGACGTGCTCACCCGGCTTCGAGCCACCGGGCCGGGCTGGCAGCGGCGGGCCAATGACGCGATCAAGCAATGGCTCGGGCGGCTCGAGGAAGCGCCTGCGGGCGAGAGGTAACGCATCATCGCCAGCGCCGCCCGGCCGCGATGATGGCAAGGTGACGATTCACTTCCCGCTCGGCGTCATCCTTGGCGATCTCAGCCAGGCGCCTGGCGGCCAATTCGATCTCAGCGAGCAGGCGGGCGGTATCGGCGGCGTGATCCGTCTCACAATGCTCATGGTCCGGGATATCCGCCGCATCAGGCTTTGCCATGGCTGCCCCCGTGGCGGCTGGCGCGGCGCAATGGCTTCACGCTCTCATCGGCAGCGATACCGAGCGGCTGGAAAGCGGCCCGGATCGTGTCCGCAACATATCCCGGCGAGAGATGCGCATAATGCTTTGCCGTAATCGCGGCGCTGGCATGGCCAAGCTGGGCCGCGATCACCGCCATCGGTGCGCCTGCCATCGCCAGGCGGCTCGCGTGTGTGTGCCGCAGGATATGAAAGCCGATCGCCGGCGCGATACCGGCCGCGACACAAGCGGCTTGCAGGGGGCGGAATTGATCGGATTTCGCCCATGGTTGGCCATCGGCGCGGGGCAATAGGATGGCATCGCGCGCCTTGCCGGCGGCCTGGCGCTCAAAGAACGCAATCGCCTCATCGGTGAGCACGACATGCCGCGCGATGCCGGCCTTGGCGATCGCCACCGTCAGCACGCCAGCCTTGAGATCGAGATCAGCCGGCCGCAGGCGCGCAAGTTCCTGATAGCGGCAGCCGGTGAGCAGCGCCGCCGTCACCAGCGCGCGGAGATCAGGCGGGCAGGCGTTCATCAGGCGCCGCGCCTCATCGTCCGTCAGGTAGCGCACGCGCGCCGCCGCCGTGTTCGGGAACGGGCGCACACGGCGCCAGGCGTCATCGCTCGCCGCGCGCCCCTCGCGATAGGCGAGGTTGAGCACCGCCTTGAGCAGTGTCAGGACGTTGTTGGCGGTGCTGCGCCGCGCCCGCCGCCCCTCGGTATCGTCAGCAGCGACAACGCGCCGCGCGCCGCCGCGCAACCGGGCCGGGGCGAGAGCGAGAT
>JAKAQU010000312.1 GCA_021819535.1 Pseudomonadota bacterium
CCGATCTCGCAGGAAATGCTGTTCTTCGCCTATCGCGACATCACCGCGGCCGCGGATGCGATCCTCGCCGAACTCGGCTTCGGCCGCGCCCATCACCGCGCCCTCCTCTTCATCGGCCGCAACCCCGGCATCAGCGTCGGCGATCTCCTCGCCATTCTGCAAATCACCAAGCAGAGCCTGGCCCGCGTGCTGACCCCGATGATCGCCGCCGGCTATGTGCGCCAGGAAGCCGGCCATCGCGATCGCCGCCAGCGTCTCCTGTTTCTGACCGAATCTGGGGGGCAACTGGAGCGGACCTTGTTCGAGCGCCAGCGCGAGCGCCTGATCGCCGCCTATCGCGAGGCGGGTGGCGCGGCGGTCGAGGGATTTCGGCGGGTGTTGCGCGGCATCATGAACGAGGCGGCGCGCCAATATATCGCCGGCACTGAAGCCGCCGGGCGTGGCAAGCCTGCGAGCGCGCCACGCGATGATGCGCCGCCGGGCAAAGCCTGAGGCGGAGCGGGGGCGAGCCGCATGGGCGAGGACGGCCATATCCTGATCGTCGACGATGATGTCCGGCTGAGGGGGCTTTTGTCGCGCTTTCTCACCGAGCGCGGCTTTCGTGTCACCACCGCCGAAACCGCCGCCGAGGCGCGCGATCGGCTGCGTTTCATGCAGCCCGATCTGATCGTGCTCGATGTCATGATGCCGGGCGAATCGGGGATCGAACTGATCACCCGGCTCAGGCGGGAAGGGCTCACCCTCCCGGTCATTCTGCTGACCGCGCGCGGGGCGCCGGAAGATCGCATCGCCGGGTTCGAGGCCGGCGCCGATGATTATCTCCCGAAACCCTTCGCCCCGGACGAGCTGGTGCTCAGGATTCGCGCCATTCTCCGCCGTGCCGCCCCGCCCGCCCAGCCGATCGGGCCGGTGCAGCTCGGCGATGCGATCTTCGATCCCGAGCGCGGCGAATTGCGGAGCCCGGACGGCACCAAGCGTCTCACCGGCGGCGAGCTTGCCCTGCTGGCGGCGCTCGCCCAACGTCCCGGCACCGTCCTCTCACGGGAGGAAATCGCCGCGGCACTGGCGATGGACGATACCTCCGAGCGCGCGATCGACGTCCAGGTCACCCGGCTCCGCCGCAAAATCGAACGCGATCCGCGCGAGCCGCGCTTTCTCCACACCGTGCGCGGCCGCGGCTATGTCTTGAAACCCGGCCATTGACATGCGCCTTCCCGCCCGCTTCTCCGGCCGCTTCATCAAGCGCGCCTTGCCGCGCTCGCTGCTCGGCCGCAGCCTTCTCATCATCCTCCTTCCCCTCGTTCTCGTCCAAGTGGTGGCGCTACAGATTTTTTACGGCAGCCACCTCGAACTGATTTCCCGCCGTTTCGCCGGCGCCGTCGCCGGCGAGATCGGCTTCACACTCGATTTGCTGCGCCGCACGCCCGATCCCGCCGAACGGCAATGGATTCTCGACGAGGCGCGCTCGGAATTCGAATTCGCCATGCGGATCCGCCCCGGCGCCCGGCTCGCCACCACCAAGAGCCGCAACATTCCGGGGCCGATGGATGACGACCTCGCGGAGGCGTTGCGCGAAAAAATCGGCCTTCCCTTCCGCATGGACTGGACATCCGACCCGCAATCGGTGCTGGTCGAGGTGCAGTTCTGGGACGGCGTTCTGGAAGTGGAGGCGCCACGCAAGCGGCTTTATACCAGCACGATCTATCTCTTCGTTTTGTGGCTGGTCGGCTCGGCCATTCTGCTGTTTTCCATCGCCGCCCTCTTCATGCGCAACCAGGTGCGCGCCATTCGCCGCCTTGCCCGCGCCGCCGAGGCCTTCGGCATGGGGCGCGATGCCGGGCCGATCAAACCCGAGGGCGCGACCGAGGTGCGCCAGGCCGCTGCCGCGTTCAACCGCATGCAGGAACGCATCCGCCGCTTTCTGACGCAGCGCACCGAAATGCTCGCCGGTGTTTCGCATGACCTCCGCACGCCGCTCACCCGGCTTCGTCTCGCGCTTGCCATGCTCCCCGCCGATAAGGCGCTCGGCCAGGACATCGCCGAGATGACCACCGATGTCGAGGAGATGGACCGGATGATCGGCGGCTATCTCGCCTTCGCCCGCGGCGAGGGGACCGAGCAGGCGCAACCGACCGATCTTTCGACGATGCTGGAGGATATCGCCGCGAGTGCCCGCCGTGCCGGGGCCGCGGTCGAACTCATCGCGCCGCCGAAACTGATCGTGCTGCTCCGCCCCGATGCGATGCGCCGGGCCATCACCAATCTGATCGACAATGCGAGACGCCACGCGAGCCTTATTACCGTCACCCTGAGCCAGCCGAGCAGCCGGATCGCCGCCATCACCGTCGATGACGATGGGCCGGGCATCCCGCCCGAGCACCGGGAAAACGTCTTTCGCCCGTTCGAAAGCGGGGCAGCCGGCAGCACCGGCCTCGGCCTCACCATCGCCCGCGACATCACCCGCGCCCACGGCGGCGATATTTCCCTCGATACCAGCCCGCAGGGCGGGTTGCGGGCGCGGATTTTGCTGCCGGTTTGACAAAAAAGCGGTTCTTTTTTGTAAAAAAGAACCAAAAAACTTTTATTCGTTGGGCAGTGCCGTAGGCACTGCCCACGCCGAGAAAATTTGCCACTCCGAGAGAATGGAACAAAAGATTTTCCCTGTGCTCACCGCCGCCATTCGGCGCCATAGGTGGTTCGCGCCGGCAGAGCGGCGGCGAGGTTTGGGTCCAGAAGGGTGTGGAATTCCGCCTCGTGCTCGTAATCGGGCATCAGGGCGAGGAGGGAATCGTCGCGTCGGCTGGCAGGGTGGAAATAGATTTCGCTCAAGCCCTCGGGCAAAAGCGGCGCGAGACGCGTCAGACGCGCGGCTGTCATATGCCCGCTCCAGGCGATCCCGAAAGCGTGGTCGTTGACGAACAACCCGGCGCGGCGCGCGAGGTGGCGCAATACGCCGCTCCAGCGATAAAGGGCGCGCGCGCCAAGCCCCGGCGCTGTGCCACACGCCGCCAGGACGGAAGGCGGCTCCGCGGGGATGCGCACCGCGCGCAGGCCAAAGCGCTGGCCGATCGTCATCATCATCCGCGCGATACCGGGATGGAGATGCATGTGCTTATGCGCATCCGCGTGATCGAGCACGAGGCCGGTCGCGGCAAAGGCGGCGAATTGGGCTTCGATCTCGGCGGCGAGCTGGCGGCGAAGGGAGGGGAGAAAACTATAGGCAAAGCCGCGCCGCACCTGATCCGCGCCGAAACGCCCCGTGGCATCGAGCAGCGAAGGGATCGCCGCGCGCGGCAAAACCGCCGGGCCATCGACGAGAACGAGATGGAGGCCAATGGCGAGATCGGGCAGGTGCCGCGCCCGCCGCACCGCATCCGCCGTCGCCGGCGCATTCATCATCAGGCTCGCCGCGGTCAGCACCCCCGCGCGATGCGCGATCTCGACCGCTTCATTGACCGCGTCCGAAAGGCCGAAATCATCGGCCGAGACGATGACCCGCTTCATCGCCGCCTGATGAAGCGCAAGCCGCCGCGCGCCACCTCAATCGTCGCGATAGACGCGCTCCATCCGTTCGTGGCGCTCCTGCGCTTCGATCGAAAGGGTTGCGATCGGGCGTGCCTCGAGGCGCTTGATCCCGATCGGCTCATCGGTTTCCTCGCAATAGCCATACGTGCCGTTTTCGAGCCGGGCGAGCGCCTGATCGATCTTGGCGATCAGCTTGCGCGCGCGATCCC
>JAKAQU010000313.1 GCA_021819535.1 Pseudomonadota bacterium
ACGTAGGTATCGGCGATGCCGCGGGTTTTCTCAACGTGCCGAAGATCAAGGGCACGCACATGGCGATGAAATCCGGCATGGCGGCGGCGGAGGCGCTGGCGGAAGCGCTGGCCGGGGGGCGCCCCGCCGAACTCGCCGCCTACCCCGAGCGGCTGCGCCAAACCTGGGCCTGGGACGAATTGCGGCGGGCGCGCAACATCCGTCCCGCCTTCGCGCGCTTCGGCCTTTGGGGCGGGCTCGTGAACGCAGCGCTCGATACCTACGTCTTGCGCGGGCGGGCGCCGTGGACGCTGCATCACCCGCATCCCGATCATGCAACCCTGCTTCCCGCCGATCAGGCGCCACGCATCGAGTATCCGAAGCCGGACGGGAAACTCACCTTCGATCGCCTGGCCTCGGTGTTCATCAGCAACACCAATCACGAGGAAGACCAGCCCGCGCATCTCAAGCTACGCGCGCCGGAACGCTGGCAGGAGGTGAACTGGCAGCGTTTCGCTTCACCCGAAAGCCGCTATTGCCCGGCCGGCGTCTATGAGGCGGTGGCGGACGAGAATGGCGCGATGCGGCTTCAGATCAACGCGCAGAATTGCGTCCATTGCAAGACCTGCGACATCAAGGATCCGACGCAGAACATCGATTGGTGTACGCCCGAGGGCGGCGGTGGCCCCAATTACCCGAGCGGCATGTGAGAAGAGCCGACGCGGGCTTCGATCTCGGTGCGAGCGCGCGGGATGTCGCTCGCGTCGATGCTCTGCCATCCTTGCGCGAGCGGCGGCGAGGCGGGGGCCGTTGCGGCGAGACGGTGCAAAACCGCGATCGTCGCATCGGAGGCATCGTCGTGCCGCGCCGCTATGCGTGCCGCGAGCGCGGGAAGGGGGGCTTGCAGCCAGAAACCGCGAAACGGGATGCCGAGCGTCTCTGCCGTTGCGGCGATTTCGGCGCGGAGCGATGGGTCGAGGAAGCTCGCATCGACGATGACCGCGTGATGCGAGGGGGCGGCGGCGGCAGTGGCGGCAAGCAAGACGCGCCGCACCGTATCGTGGCTCGCCTGGTCATAGGCGTCGGGCGGAAGCCGCGTCTCGGGGGAGACGCCATGGAGGCGTTTCCGGATTTCATCGCTCCGTACCACCAGCGCCCCCGGCGCCGGCCCGAGCCCAGCGGCGAGCCTGCGCGCGAGCGTCGATTTCCCGCTTCCTGGAAGCCCGCCGATCGCAAGCACCAGCCCCGGCCCCGGCGGCGCGAGATAGCGGCGCGCGGCGGCGAGATACTGCGCGCCCCATTCGCTCGCGCCGCGGGCCGCTTCGACATGGGCGCGTATCAGCGCACGAAGCGCGAGAAATAGCGGCAGCACCAGGGGAAGTTCGTAATCTCCGTGCCGCGCGAGATAGCGGTTGAACACCAGATTGGCGGCCTTGCGGTCCACCCGCTGGTCGAGATCCATGAGCAGAAAGCCGATGTCGTGGCCGAGATCGATGGTTGCGAGCCGTTCGTCGAATTCGAGCGCGTCAAACAGCGTCGGCCGCCCCTCCCAGAGACAGACATTGCCGAGATGAAGGTCGCCATGGCCGCGGCGGACGAAGCCTTGCGCCGCGCGCCGGGTGAGCGTCTCGCGCAGCACGAGAAGCACCCCCCTCAGCGCCTCGGCCAAGGCGGCGAGATCGGCTGCCGGCAAGCCCGCTTGTGTGGCGGCGGTGAGATTTTCCGCAATCAGCGCGGCGAACGCGCCCGCGCTGTCCCATCCCGCGACCGGCGGCAGGCGGTCATGGAAATCGGCGATGCCATCGGCGAGTGAGCAAAGGAGCGCCGGCGTCAGCGCCTGGCGCGCGGCGATGCGGTCGAAGAAATCCGTCTCCGCCACGGCCGCCATGCGGAGCACGAATTCGATGATTTCCCCGTGATCCCCGCCGAGATGCAGCCTCCCTGCCGCATCGCGCCGGATCGCTACAACATCGCGATAGATGCCCGGCGCGGTGCGGCGGTTGAGGGTGAGTTCGCGGTCGAGAAAATGCCGTCGCGCGGCGAGGGTGGTGAAATCGAGATAGGGAAACCGCACCGCTTTCTTCATCTTCCATGCGGTATCGCGCCCGACGAAGACGGCGGAGATATGCGTCTCGCGCGGCGGCGCTCCGGCGAGAGTGGCGAGAAAGGCGGCCGCCGCCGCCTGTTCCTGCGGGATCGCCACCGCCATGTTCAGGCGCAGTAGCGCTGCGCGTCCTCCCCGGCGAGGACTGCGAGATGGGAGGGATCGAGAATGCGCACATGATGCGCATCTTCGACCTGAATGATGTGGCGGCGGCGCAAATCGCCGAGCGTGCGGCTGACCGTCTCGATGGTGAGGCCGAGATAATCGGCGATATCGCCGCGCGACATCGGCAGAACGAAACCGCCCTTGCTTCTCTCGGCGATGCGCCCTTCGATATCGACGAGGAAGCTCGCCACCCGTTCGGTCGCGCTCTTCCTGCCGAGCGAGACGATGCGCTCGAACGCCGCGGCGAGACTGTCGCAGAGCACGCCTTCGACGATGCGTGCGGCGTCACGGTCTTCAGCCATCAGCCGCTCGAGATCGCGGCGCGCGAACGAGAGAAGACGTGCCTCGCTCACCGCCTCGGCGGCGTAGAAATGCGTCAGTCCGCCATCGAAGCCGACCCATTCGCCGGCGAAAACGAATGACCCGACTTGTCGGCGGCCGTCGGCGAGAAGTTTCGCCGTGCGGAGTGTGCCGGAAAGAACTTTGTAGACATGGCTTGCGGGACAGGCCTCCGAATAAACTTCGGCGTCACGCCCGATCGTGATCACCTGATGCGCAATTTGCGAGAAGGGGAAGGCCGCAGGGCTTGGTGCTGGGTGAACGAGATTGTGGGCCATACGGAGAGGAGTGGCGGCGAGCATGGCGCGGTGATCCTTTCTCGGCGGTGAAAATGGTCGTCTTGGTTCCGTTCCGTCTCGGTAATAGGAAACCGAGCGACGCCGCGAAATCAGTAATGATCCCATCAGTAGAATTACGGATTGGGCGGGCTCCGCCGCGGCCGCAGGCGGCGGACGGCGTCGAGCAGGCGATCGGGGGAAAGCGGCTTGTCGAGCACGCTCTCGACGCGCGCCATCGGCGGCAGAGGCCGCTTCAGGCCGTGGCTGATCGCGATCATCGGCAGATCGGGAAAGGCCGCCCTGGTGTCGGCGATCACTTCCGCCTCGCCGCGTCCGTCGCGATGCGGGTCGAGAACGACGCAGAATACGCCGTCCATCGGCAGGATCGACGGGCGATCGTGACGCGCTTCGGCGATGACGCCATAGCCATGCGCCTGCAGCAGCGCGGCGAGCGAATCCCGCACCGCCGCATCCTCGCCGATCAGGCAGATTATCCCCTGATGAGGAATGATTTCATAACCGCCCGCGGGTGACATCATGGTTTCGTCAACGTGTTCTTCTTGATGGCAAGCGAAATTTCTTCTGTTCCGGCCAAGTCTGCGACAGGTCGTTTATGTGATGGGAAGCGGCCCGGTATTTCCATACGGAAATATCCCTAGTTCCGCGGGGGTGATTTACTCTCGACAGCGTCGGGGGCAATTGCGAATAGATATTACTTGCATCTCATCGAGGAAGAACACCGTGTCGCAAATCTCCGCCTCGTCCCGCTCGACCATCGCGCAGTTCCTCGCTGTTGCCGGGCCGGGCCTCGTCGTCATGCTCGCCGATACCGATGTCGGCAGTGTCA
>JAKAQU010000314.1 GCA_021819535.1 Pseudomonadota bacterium
CGCTCGGCGTCGCGGCGATGGGGTTTTTATGGCGTTTTCCCCTCGCGCGCCTCGCCCCCCTCCTCCTCGTCGTCACGATGCTCGGCTTCGCTGCGGCGCAATGGGCGACCTGGCGCGCCCCCCCGTTGCTCGCCCTGCCGCGCCATGCGGTGATGATCAGCGGGCGGGTCGATGCGATCGAGGGCTTGCCGGAAGGAAGCCGGCTTTTACTCGCCGAGGTTCATATCGACGACGGGCCGGCGCTCGCGCGGCGGATAAGGCTGCGGCTCCGCCATGACGAGGCAGCGGATTTCACCATCGGCGAGACGATTTCGCTCCGCGCCCTCCTGATGCCGCCACCCCCTCCCGCCTTCCCTGGCGCTTGGGATTTGCAGCGCGACGATTTTTTCCACGGCCTCGGCGGTTATGGAACGGCGCTCGGCCCGATCCGGCGCGTGGCACCAGCGCCGGCGCCGGCGCTGGAAGCGGCGATCGAGGCGATCCGGGCCGGAATCGCGGCGCGCGTGATGGCGGTCTTGCCCGATGCCCGGGGCGCCATCGCCGCGACCCTGCTCTCCGGATTTTCAGCCGCGATTCCAGAGGCAGATCGCGCCGCGTTCCGTGATGCCGGGCTTGCCCATCTGCTTGCCATCGCCGGGCTCCATATCGGCATCGTCATGGGGCTGGTGCTCGGTTTCACGCGGCTCGTGCTCGCGCTCCTGGAATGGCCGGCACTCTACTGGCCGGCGCGCCAGATCGCGGCGCTCACGGCGCTGGCGGCGGGTGCGGCCTATCTTCTCCTCACCGGCGCGCATGTGCCGATCCGGCGCAGCTTCGCGATGGCCTCCCTGGTGACGCTCGGCCTTCTCGTCGGGCGGCGGGCGGTCTCGCTGCGCGGCCTCGCTCTTGCCGCGACGGCGGTGCTGCTCGGCGCGCCGGAAGAAATCACCGGCGTCAGTTTCCAGATGAGCTTTTCCGCCGTTCTCGCGCTCGTCTCCGGCTATGAGGCGCTGTGGCCGGCTTTGATGCGCATCACGTCGCGCTGGCGGCGGCATCTCGTCATGCTGGCGCTGACCAGCCTGCTCGCGGGCTCCGCCTCGGCGCCGTTCGGGGCGGCGCATTTCGGCCGGGTGCAGCTCTATTTCGTGCTCGCCAACCTGGTCGCGGTGCCGATCACGGCGTTCTGGGTGATGCCGTTCGGGCTGATCGCGCTGGCCCTCATGCCGCTCGGGATCGCGGCCCTAGCGCTGGTGCCGATGGGTTGGGGGATCGGGCTGATACTCGCGATCGCGCGCGGCATTGCCGCCTTGCCGGCGGCAACACTCGCCGTGCCGCATATCCCCGGCTTCGGCCTGGTCCTGATCGCGCTCGGCATGGCCTGGCTCGGGGTGTGGCGGAGCGGGCTGCGCCTCGCGGGGCTGCCGATCCTGGCCCTCGGCCTTCTCTCGCCGCTCGCGATACGGCCGCCGGATGTGCTGGTCTCGCCCGATGCGCGGCTGATCGGCATGCGCACCGGGGCGGGGATTTTTGTCTTCGCCCAGCCCGGTGCGTCGCGCTTCACCCGCGATGCCTGGGCCGAATACTGGGCGCGCGGGCCGCTTTTGCCGCTGAGTGCCGCGCCGCCGGAGGAGATCGCCTGCGCGGCGGGGGCGTGTCTCCTCCGGCCCGGCGCGGGGCGCGCCTCCGCATTGCTGCTGCTCGCCGAGACCGCCCCGCCGCCGGATCTCTGCGCGGCCGCCGCACTGGTGCTCTCCCCGGTGCCGCTGCGAGGGCGCTGCCGGGGTGTCTCGCACATCGATCGCTTCACGGTATGGCGTGAGGGGGCGGTTGCCGCCTGGCTCGATGCGCGTGGGGCGCGCCTTTTGAGCGTGCGGGCATGGCGCGGCGTCCGCCCCTGGACGCCGCCATCGCCTGATGCGCCCGCCGCCGATCATCGACGCCCCGATATGGCGCGCCCCGCCGATGCCAACCACGATGGGGTCAGCGATGATGGGGCCGGAAATGATGCGACCAGCCTCGACGGGAAGGGGCATGAACGGCACGAGCCGGCTTCCCGCCAACCGCCCCTTCCACTCGCCGCCGAGGATGATGGGCCGCGTCATTAGCCGGGTTTCCGGCCCTCGATGCGGGCGAGGCGAGAGCGTTCGGCCGCCCTCCCGACGGGCTATCAGCTCATCGAGCTTACCGCGGACGCGAGTGCCGCCGTGCTCGCGGCGGGGTGCGCGGGGTTGGCATAGCGCAATTCGCCATGAGCCGCCGCCTGCGGGGCCGCTAGGCCGACGAGTTCGGCGCGCGTCGCACAGCTCACCGCGACGACCGGGCGCGCTTCGGGGCTGAGCAAAAACCGCCTTGTTGCGCCTTCGAGGTGGAGATGCTCGCGAAGCGCCCGCCACTCGGCGAGATCGGTATCTTCGAGAAACATCGCGAGAATTCCCGGCCGCTCACCGCTGAGGTGCTTATGGCTGAGTTCGGACATGCGCCGCCCTACCATCGCCGCGACATCATCCTCGCACGCCGCCCGCGCCGCAACGACGAACACCCCCTTGCCGGCGACGGTGACGGAAAGATGGGCTTCCGGCCCGAATTCGCGCCGAAGCTGCGCCAATAGCCCCTGCTCGCCGGCTTGCGCGGCGGCAAGCAGGAGGGGGTCGAGCCGCAGCATCGCCGCCTCGTCGTGATCGGCGCGGATCTGGCGCGCGAGCATGGCGCGGATCCGCCGATGAAGGGCTGCCAGGGTCGCGGTCTCCAGCCCCAGCTCGGCGCGCAATCCCTGGGGAAGAGTTATTTTGAGCAGATAGCGGCCGGGATGGGCGGCAAGCCAGGTCTGCAAATCGGGATCGATGCGGTCGGCGAGCTGCCGCCAGGCCTCGCGCGGGACACCGCGCCCGCCATCGGCGGAGACGACATCGCAGACCAGCTCAGCGCTCGCCTGGCCACGCGTGATCGTCAGATCGAACGCAGTGTCTTCCTCGAAACCGCTGAACGCGACCGAGAAGCCGCGCCGCCGATGCCGCTCGGCGACCCGCATCTGATGAAAAAGCGGCGTCAGCGCATTATCGCCGACGAGAGACGCCGCGAGCCGGGCGCGCAGCCGCTCGCGGCCGGCGCGGGAGAGCGAGCGCTCGGCCGGCACGAACAAGCCGGCAAGCTCGGCGATTTCGCGCGCGGCCGGGCTCGTCATCCGCTCCGGTGCGCGCAGCAGGCGGGCGATCACAAGCTCGATCGCATGCCGGGACGAGACCGCGGCACCTTGCCTGGTCCGCAGTGCCGCCGTGGCTTCCAGCGCTTCGATCCGTGCCGCCCAGGCTTTCGGCCCGGCGAGATCGACGAAATCCCGCAACGATGTTTCCGACATCCCCTGCACCCACGCTCGATGCCCTTTGCTCTACGCAGGCGGCGGGAAGGCGGATGTCGCATCGCGGCGATTCTTACTTCACGTTTTCGTGACGTAAGGGGGCGGCAGGCCCTGGCCCGGGCCTCCTTGACCCACGATCACCCGCCACCTAAGCGTTTACGGGTTAAAAATATGAGGAACGGATCCCGATCGTGAGCATTAATGGCAAGGCCTATATCGTCGGTGCCTATGAGCACCCAACACGGAAAGCGCCGGATAAATCGCTTGCGCAATTGCATGCCGAGGTGGCGCTCGGCGCCCTCGCCGATGCTGGGCTCGGCAAGGATGACGTCGATGGCTATTTCTGCGCCGGCGATGCGCCCGGCGATCGGA
>JAKAQU010000315.1 GCA_021819535.1 Pseudomonadota bacterium
GGCGAGCACCGGGCCGGCGAGCGGCCCGCGCCCGACCTCATCGACACCGGCGACCCGTCGCCCCCCTGTCTTCGCGAGCGCTTCCGCTTCCAGGGCGTAATCCGGAGGGGGCATGGCGTGTTAGGGGAGAAAGAAGCTCTTTTTTGAAAAAAAGAGCCAAAAAACTTTTATTCCGTTACAGCGTATCACGAGATATACTCCGGAAGAAACGAATAAAAGTCTTTTTGCTTCTTTTTTTTCAGAAAAAGAAGATTTTTCTTCTTTTACTTCCCTGTGAACCGTGGCGGGCGCTTCTCGCGAAAGGCAGCGCGGCCCTCGCGGTAATCCTGGCTGTCGAAACAGGCGGCGATGGCGGTTTCCAGCCCGGCCATGTCGCGATCGGCGGGGTCGGCGAGGCTGGCGGCGATGGCGCGTTTGGCGGCATTGATCGAGAGCGGCGCGTTGGCGGCGATACGCCCGGCGAGGGTCGCGAGCGCGGCCTCGAACTCGTCCGGCGGGACACAGCGATTGACGAGACCGATGCGCAATGCCTCGGCGGCATCGATTCGCTCGCCGCTGTAGAGCAGCATCCGCGCCGCGGCCGGGCCGACGGTCGCAACCAGTTGGCGCGTCATGTCGAAGCCGTAGGCGAGGCCGAGACGGGCGGCGGGAATGCCGAACACCGCATCGGCGGTGGCGAGGCGGAGATCGGCGGCGAGCGCGATGCCAAGCCCGCCGCCGAGGCAAAAGCCTCTGATCGCGGCGATCACCGGCTTTTCGAAGCTGGCGAGACGCGCCCTGCCGGCGCGTGTGCGGCGCTCATACTGGATCTGCGCATCAGCGTCGTTACGCTCGGCCTCGAACTGGCTGATATCGGCGCCGGAGACGAAGGCGCGCGTGCCGGCGCCGCGCAGGACGACGACGCGAACGGCGGGATCGGCGGCGAAAGCATCGAGGATTTCGGCAAGCCCCTCCCACATGTCGAGCGAGATGGCGTTGTGCTTTTCCGGCTGGTTGAAAATGGCCGTGCCGATACCGTCTGCGACCTCGGCCAGCATCTTGCCGCCGGCATGGCGGCGCTCGTCGGTTCCCATAATGTCTTTCATCCTTGTTGTTCGGTCAGCCGAGCAGGGCCTGGGCGCAGGCGTCGAGGATGGCCGCGACATCGAGCCCATAGGCGCGATAGAGATCGGGGATATCGCCGGCCTGGCCGAAACGCGAGACGCCGAGCGGCACCACGCGCTGGCCGCGCACCGCGCCGAGCCAGGCATGCGCCGCCGGATGGCCGTCGAGCACGCTGATCAGCGCGGCATCGCGGGCGAGCGGGGCGAGGAGGGTTTCGATGGGGGAAGTGGCCGCGCGATTGCCCTCCCGGCGCTGTGCCTGGGCGGCGAGCCAATCGGCATGCAGACGGTCGGGGCTGGTGATGGCGAGAAGCCCGGCGCCCGGTTCTTCTTCGAGCAATTCGGCGAAGGCGGCTTCGGCTTCGGGCGCGACCGGCCCCTGATAGGCGATGGCGATCCGCGCCCCCGGCGCCGGCGCCGCCACCCAATGCCCGCCGGCGATCACCGCGGCGGGGTCGAGCGTGCGTGCCGGCTGGATGAGGGCGCGGGTGGAAAGCCTGAGCCACACCGCCGATCCCTCCGGCGCCTGCATATGCACAAGGGCGTGGCGGAGCAGGATATCGAGTTCATCGACATGGCTCGGCTCGAAAGCGGCGAGCCTGTCGGCGCCGATGCCGATCAATGGCGTGTTGATCGACTGGTGCTGCCCGCCTTCGGGGGCGAGCGTCAAGCCCGATGGCGTTGAGACCAAAAGGAAGCGGGCATCCTGATAACAGGCATAGATCAGTGCATCGAGGCCGCGATTGACGAAGGGATCGTAAACCGTGCCGATCGGCAAGAGACGCGCGCCGTTCAGCTCTCCTTGCAGCCCGGCGGCGCCGAGCAGAAGAAACAGATTCTGCTCGGCGATGCCGAGTTCGATATGCTGGCCCTCGGGGCTCATGCCCCAGCGCTGCGCGGAGGCGAGCTTGGCGTCGCGGAAAACGTCGTTTCTCGTGTGCCGGTCATAGACGCCGCGGCGATTGACCCAGGGGCCGAGGCTGGTCGAGACCGTGACATCGGGGCTGGCGGTGACGATGTGGCGGCCGATCTCTGCCCATTCGCCTTGGAGGCGGCCGATTTCGGCGAGGATTTCGCCGAACCCGGCCTGGGTCGAGACGCGCCTTCCGGCGGCTGGGGCGAGGCGCGGCAGCGCCTTCGGCACGGCGAGGGCCGGGGCGCTGAGGCGTCTTCCCTCCGGGGTCAGCGGCTGAGCGAAGGGGCGGCTCGCGATAAAGCGGCGCAGCGTCTCGGGATCTGATTCCAGCCCCTCGAACGGGTCGAGTTCATGCCCCGGGCGGATCGCCATATGGGCGCGGAATTCCTCCATCTGCTCGGCGGTCATCAGGCCGGCGTGGTTGTCTTTATGGCCGGCGAAGGGAAGCCCCATGCCCTTGATCGTATAGGCGATGAGGCAGGTCGGCTGATCGCTGCTGGCCGCCGCGCGCAGGGTTTCGATCAGGGCGGCGATGTCGTGGCCGCCGAGATTGGTCATCAACTGACCCAACTCGTCATCGCTCAGGGGGTCGATGAGGGCGCGCACCTCGCGCGAGCGCCCGAGATCGGCGAGCACTGCCTGGCGCCACGCCGCGCCGCCCTGGAAGGTGAGGGCGGAATAGAGGCTGTTCGGGCAATCATCGATCCAGCGCCGCAGCGCCTCGCCGCCGGGACGGTCGAAGGCGGCATCGAGCCGGCGGCCGTATTTGAGAGTGACGACATTCCAGCCCATGTCGCGAAACAGCCCCTCGATGCGGCCGAACAGGCGGTCGGGCACCACCGAATCGAGGCTCTGGCGATTGTAATCGACGATCCACCAGACATTGCGGACGTCGTGTTTCCAGCCTTCGAGGAGTGCTTCGTAAATATTGCCTTCGTCGAGTTCGGCATCGCCGGCGATGGCGATCTGGCGGCCGGCGGGAAGACCGGGGCGGGCGAGCCCGTGCTGGGTGACGTAATCCTGCATCAGGGCGGTGAAGCTGGTCAGCGCCACGCCGAGACCGACCGAGCCGGTGGAAAAATCGACCTCGGGCCCGTCCTTGAGCCGGCTCGGATAGGGCTGCAGCCCGCCGAAGCGGCGCAAGCTGGTCAGACGCTCGCGCGGAAGGCGGCCATAGAGGTAATTCACGGCGTGGAACACGGGAGCGGCGTGCGGCTTCACCGCGACCCGGTCTTGCGGGCGGAGGAGGGCGAAATAGAGCGCCGCCATGATGGCGGTCACCGAGGCGCAGGACGCCTGATGGCCGCCGACCTTGAGCCCGTCGCGGTTGGGGCGGAGATGGTTGGCGTGGTGGATCATCCACGAAGAGAGCCACAAAAGCTTGCGCTCGATCTGGCCGAGGAGCGCGAGATCGGCATCGGGGGCGAGCGGCTTGGTGATCTCGGCGCGGGACATCGTTGCGGCTCCGGTGCGGGAAGGGAGCATTTTGCCGACTTTGGCGGGGTTTGCCCAGATGCCGGTGCGGTCGCGCAGCCGAGGTTCCGCTTGTGGCGGCGGGCGGGCTGCGCTATGTGCCCTCCCGCACGGCCGCGCGAGCGGGCGTGGTGGAATTGGCAGACACGCCAGATTTAGGTTCTGGTGGCGCAAGCCGTGGGGGTTCAAGTCCCTCCGCCCGCAC
>JAKAQU010000010.1 GCA_021819535.1 Pseudomonadota bacterium
CGCGATCCCTCGATCAGCCAGGCAACGATCCATACGACCGCGGCATAGGCGAGCATCACGTAATGAAACGGCAGAACCGCGGTACGGAATTGAAGATTGATCCAGTTCTCGGTGTGAAAGGGAATGGTTATCCCTTGTGCCGCGCTGATGAAATCCCAATTCGCCGCCAGCAGCGCCGCCATCGCTCCGATGACGATGGTCGCGATAGCGTAGTAATGGCCACTCAAACGAAAACAGGGAATTCCCACCAAAAACGCGGCAAGGCCGGCGAGCAGACCACCGGCGAACATGCCGGCGAGCGGCGTGATGTCGAACCGCACGAACAACAGCGTCGAGACATAGGCGCCGATGCCGAAATAGAGCGCGTGCCCGAGCGAAATCTGCCCGCAATAACCCCCGAGGATATTCCACGCTTGCGACAATCCGGCATAAAGAAGTGCAAGCACGATCAGCCCGCGCAGATAGGTGCCTGAGACGCCGAGCGGTAAGAGCGCGAGCACGGCCAGCAGCGCAAGGCCGAGCATGATCTCGCGCCGACGCCGGGCGATCAGCATCCCCCCTCCCCGCCTTCCATCACAGCCGGCCGAACAGGCCGCGCGGCCTGAGCATGAGAACCGCAAGATAAATCAGAAAAATTCCGATCTGCTTGAGCGAGGGATCGATCACCAGCGCCGTCAACGCCTCGACGAGGCCGATCGCGAGGCCGGCGATGAGCGCGCCCGCGATCGAGCCGAACCCGCCAAGAGCGACCGCGACATAGGCGATGAGCGCGAAATTGGTGCCGACATCGGGTGAAATGTAATAGAAATTGGCGAGCAAAACCCCAGCGATGCCGACGCTCGCCGTGCCGATCCCCCAACCGATCCCGAACACCTGATCGCGATCGATGCCGATCAGCGCAACAGCCTCGAAATCTTCGCGCGTAGCCTCCAAGGCACGGCCGAACTCGGTCCGCGAGAGGAGGGCGAGCGCAAGAAAGACGAGGAGTGCAACCCCGCCGCTCACCACCAGCGGCAAAGCCAGGGTGATGGCGCCGATGGTAACAGTGCGGCCACCGAGGACGCTCCCATTGATGCTCTGAAAATCACTGCCAAAGAGAAATTGCACCGCGCCGACGAGAAAAATAGAAAGCCCGAAGGTCGTGAAAATCTGCACCATCGCCGCATTGCCGCGGGTTTTGAGGGTGCGCGCGATGAGGACGCGATAGATCCCAACCCCGGCCCCGAACAGCAGAACTGCGACCAGTGGCAGTTGCAGGAGCGGATCGAGACCGGTCATGCGATGAATGACGAGCGTTGCATACATCGCGACCATCAGGAGCGCGCCATGGGCGAAATTGACGACATCCATCAGCCCGAAAATCAGCGACAGCCCCGCCGCGACGACGGCATAAACGAGACCCATGAGAAGGCCGCCGATGGCGACCTGAGCGATGATCGCCGCACTCATGCCGCCCCCGCCGCGCGCCTGTGCATCATCGCTTGATGTGCCAGACCGGCGGCGCGGTCGCGATATCGAAGGGAAACACCGCCCGCCACTCTCCGTTTTGCTGTTGCAGAATGACCGGATTGCTTTTCACGTTCTGGCCGGTGTCATCGAACTTGACGCCGGCCCATGGCATGATGGTCTGATCGCCCTTGATATCGGTTGCGCGCAATGCCTCGCGGAGCGCCATGTTGTTGGTCGATTTCGCGCGGTTCAGCGCGTCACCCAGCACCTGCAGCGCGGTGAGTTCGCGCGCCGTCAGATCATTGAGATCCTTATTCGCACCGCTTGCGCGAAACAACGTGTTCACCGCCGGGATCGCCGGCCGCTCCTTCACCGCGTCGATCGCGAAGGCCGAGCGGCTCATCACCCCGTCCGCGAGCGGCCCGACCGCGGCAATGAAGGCGGGGTCGATGAATCCCGCATCCTGCGCCATGATCGCGCGCGGTTTGTAGCCGGCATCGTGCATGGCGCGGACCAGCAGAATGGCATCGCTCGTATAAGAGGACGGCATCAGGACATCAGCGTCCGCCGCGCGCAGCCGCTCCGCCTCGACCGCGAGCGAAGGGATGTTGGCCTGGTAGGAAATATTGGCGAGCACCTTGATCCCGGCCGCCGCGGCGAGGCTTGCCTGCAGCCTCGCGCTGTCGGTGCCGAATACCGAATTCTCGTGAATGATGGCGACACTTTGCACCTTCTCGCCCGTTTTGGCACCGACGGCGGCAAAGAAATCGAACATCGCCTGGGTGAAATCGACATCGGTCGGCGAGGGGCGGAAAAACCATTCCAGCCCCTGTTTGTTGAGGCTCGGTGAGGAATTATCGGCCGAGATATAGGGAATTTGATAACGGTTGCAAATCTGGCTGATGGTGACGGCAGTTGCACTGGTGTAACTGCCGATGATGGCGACGACGCCGTCTTGGGTGATGAAGCGTTCGGCAGCGCTGCGGGCGATTTGCGGGTTGTTCTGGCTGTCGGCAAAAAGCAGCCTGACCTTGGCGCCACCGAGCCCGGCAAGCCCGCCGCCTTGGCCGAGCAGCATCGGAATATCGTGATGGCCATTGATGATATCGGCCATCGTCTCCAGTGCCCGCTTGGCATCCTGGCCGATCGCCGCAGCATTGCCGCTCAAGGGAAAGACCGCGCCGATCTTGATCTCATCCGCTGCTCGCGCGCGTCGGGCGGTTGCACCGGCCATGCCCACCCCCGCCACTCCGGCGAGAACGGCGCGCCGCGAAACACGTGTCACCCTCATCACTCCCTCCTGTTGCCATCGCGCAAGACGCGGGTTTCCTCGCCCTCGATCGCACCATCGGCATCGACGGCGACGCGATAGATCTCCCGCGCCGCCGCAACGCTCACCACCCCGTCGCGGACATCGCGGGCAACCGCTTCGGGGTCGCGCTCGCTGGGCGGGCCCATGCCGCCGCCGCCCGGGAGCTTGAGCAAAAGCCGCTCGCCATCAGGAATGATCTGAAATCCCTTGGCGCGGAGCAGACTTCCCGATGTCAGCCCGACATAGCCCGCAGCCCCATCATGCCCGCCATCGCGTCCGCGCGGTGGGTGCTGGATGCGATCAAATATCGCATTGCAGGCGAACTCCATGTCGTCGATGGCGGCGATTTCCATGATCTGGCCGAGCCCGCCACGGGTTTTTCCCGCGCCACCCGAGTCGGGGCGCAATTCTTTTCGCCAAAAAATCACCGGCGCAACATTTTCCGTCACTTCCACCGGCATGGTGCGCACGCCGGACGGAAAAGCGGTGCCGTCGAGCCCGTCGAGGATTCTCCGCGCGCCGGTGCCGCCGGAATTGAAGGTGATGATTTCAAAATCCGGCGGTATGCGTGGCCCTTCCCGCCGCGTGGAAACACTCGCGCCTCCCCGGAGCGGTGGATTCCAAAGACAAGACGATCCCTCCGCCACGACCCGATCCGGCACCGCCTGATGGAGGCATCCCATCATCAGATCGGGCAGAAGCTGGCCGATGACATGGCGCACCGAGACAGGCGCGGGGCGGGGCGCGTTGAGAATAGAACCTTCCGGAATGATCATGCGGAATGGCGCGAGGCTGGCCCAATTATTGGGCACCTCCGGCGCCACCACGACCTTGATCCCGAAACACGCATAGGCGCGGCAATAGGCGGCGGGGACATTGATGCCGCGCCCCGAGACCGGCGACGTCCCAGCAAAATCAACGGTGATTTCAGATCGCGCGACCGTCATCGCGGCGGCCAGCGTGACCTCCTCGTCATAGCCGTCGGAATGGATGCTGGCGCAATAGCGGCCGGGCGGAATGGCGGCGATCGCGGCCTCGGTCGCGCGGAGACTATTGTCAAAAATGAAGTCCGCCAGCGGATCGAGACTCTCGATCGCGAATTCATCGAGCATCTGGCCGAGCCGTCGCGCCGCGGTATCGTTGCAGGCGCATAGCGAATAGACATCGCCCTCGAGTTCCACCGGAAGCCGGCTGCCGGCGCGGAGAAAATCGAAAAACGTCTCGTTCGGCCGGCCCGCCTCGAAGCAGCGAACGATCGGGATATAAAGCCCCTCCTCGAACACCGAGCGCCCATCCGGCCCCATGCCGAGACCGCCAATATCGATCACATGCGCGGTGTTGGCAAGGAGACCGATCATCCGCCGGCGATGAAAAACCGGTGTCACCACCGTCAGATCATGCAAATGCCCGGTGCCGAGCCAGGGATCGTTGGTGATGTAATGATCCCCCTCGCGCATGGTCTCCGTCGGAAATTTCCTGAGGAAATGGCCGACGCTCTCGCTCATGGCGTTGACGTGGCCCGGCGTTCCGGTCACTGCCTGGGCGAGCATGCGGCCCTGAAGATCGAAGATCCCGGCAGAGAGATCGCCGGCCTCGCGCACCGTGGTGCTGAACGCGGTGCGGATCATCACCTGCGCCTGCTCTTCCACGACCGCGATCAGACGATTCCACATCACCTGGTTGCGAATTGCGGCAAGTTCCGCCCGAACGCCGGTCATGCGTCACCCCCTCCCGCCGCGCGCGCAAGCATGATCCAGCCTTGCGACGTGATATCGGCGCGCCAACCCGCGCCAAGCAGCGTCGAGGTTTCGGCCTCGACGAGAATGGCCGGGCCGGCAATGCGATCACCGGGGGCGAGTGCCTCGCGAAAATAAATCGCCCATTCCGCCTCGACCCCGCTTGCGGCATCGCGCACACGCCGACGCATCGTCGTTACGACATCGCGCGGCGGCGGCGGTGACAGCACCTCCCGCGCCTCGGGCAGGATGGTTTCGCAGACCAGGAAATAGCTCAGGATCTCGATTTCCGAGCCCGGCACGGGACGGTCATAAAATTTTGCGTATGCTGCTTCATAATCGCGCTTGATCGCCTCGCGATCGGCGGGTGTCAGATCGCGCACCGGAAGGGGGACGGGGATTTCGTGCCCCTGTCCGACATAGCGCATGCTCGCAAGCCGCGTCTCGCGGACCGGCGCGCCGAAACTCGCGGGCATGACCACCTCTTTCGCCTCGTGCGCCATGTCGGCGAAAAGCGCGTTGACGGCATCGATGTCGAGTGTCGCAAGGCGTTGATAGAGGCTACGCACCGCTTCGAACCCGATGGCTGCACGCAAAAAACCGATCGCGCTGCCAACGCCGGCACCGGCCGGCACCAGCACGCGATCAATGCCGAGTTTTTCGGCGAGCCGCGTCGCATGCACCGGCCCGCCGCCACCAAAAGCGATGAGGGTGCGGCCTTCGAGCGCGGTTGCGGCCTCGATCGCGTGAACGCGCGCCGCATTCGCCATGGCCTCGTCGACGATTTCGATCACCCCGACCGCCGCCATGCCAGATCCGAGCCTGAGCGGCTCACCGACCGCGCGCATCAGCGCCTGGCGCGCCGCCCCGGCATCGAGCGGCAGGCGACCGCCGGCAAAATTTGCTGGATCATAGCGGCCGAGTTCGAGATTAGCGTCCGTCACCGTAGGACTCATCCCGCCGCGGCCATAGCAGGCGGGGCCGGGATCGGCGCCGGCGCTTTCCGGGCCGACGACGAGGCGGCCAAGCGTATCGACGCGCGCCTCGCTGCCGCCACCGGCGCCGATCTCGACCATTTCGATCACCGGAATCCTGAGCGGCAGGCCTGAGCCTTTGCGAAACCGCCCGACCCGCGCGACCTCGAAACCGCGCGCCTCGTGCGGGCGGTAATCGTCGATCAGACAGACTTTGGCCGTGGTGCCGCCCATATCAAAGGAGAGCACGCGATCGAGGGCCGCCGCACGCGCCGCGTCGGCGGCGAAAATGGCGCCACCGGCGGGGCCGCTTTCCACGAGCCGGATCGGAAATCGGCACGCGGTCTCGATCATCGCGAGCCGCCCGCCCGATTGCATGAGATAGAGTGGCGCACGAAATCCCGCGGCACGCATGCCCGCCTCCAGCCGGCGAAGATAGCGCGCGATGATCGGCTGGACATAGGCATTGGCGACCGTGGTCGAAAACCGTTCCCACTCGCGCATCTCCGGCGACACCTCGGAGGCGAGCGAGATCGAAAGAGCGGGAAGCGCATCCGCGATCAGCGCCGCCGCACGCCGTTCATGCGCGGGATTGACGAAGCCGTGCAGAAACCCGATCGCCACACTTTCGATGTTTTCGCGCACGAGACGCGGCACGAGGGCGCGAACCGCATCCTCATCGAGCGACAAGAGAACCCGCCCCGTGCGATCGAGCCGCTCCGGGACGGGAAAGCGCAGATGGCGCGGCACCAGCGGCGCGGGCAATTCGATGTCGAGATTATATTGATCGTAGCGGCTTTCGTTGCGGAGTGCCAGAATGTCACGGAACCCTTCGGTGGTGATGAAAGCCGTGCGCGCGCCCTTGCGTTCGATGATCGCATTGGTGGCGAGCGTCGTTCCATGCACGACCAGCGCGATCGCCGCCGGCGTGATGCCGGCCTCATCGAGGATCCGCGCCATGCCTTCGAGCACACCGCGCTCGGGCGCCTCCGGCGTCGTCAGGAGCTTGGTCGTATGGCGGACGGCGCCGAATTCCAGCACGACATCGGTGAACGTGCCGCCGATATCGACGGCGAGCCTGACCCGCTCCGATCCGACACATTGCGCCGCCCCATCCTGCATCCCAAGCCCTTTTCGTCAATCGCCTCGCTGCGGCGCACAAGCTTGAGGATATTCGCGGGCCTGTCAATCGCGCGCCCATCGGGGCCATGCTTGATCTCGACGCCAATGTCGGCTTGTCTCTGCCTGTTCGGGGCGCTCGGGGGTGGCGGCGCCGTTTCGTGCCCGGTGGGAAAGAATTCTTCGATCGTGAAAATGGCGCCAAGATTTTTCGGGAGTCCGGATGAGCGACGAAGATCCCGTGTTGCGGAAATTGATGGCAGCCGCGCAGCGCGGGGAAAGTGCGTCTTATGCCCGACTTCTGGAGACACTTCTCCCGATCCTCCGCCGTGCCGCGCACGGGCGCTGGCGTGCCGCCTCACCCGCCGATATCGAGGATGTGGTGCAGGAAACCTTGCTCGCCCTTCACAATGCCCGCCATCTCCACGACCCCGCGCGGCCGGTCCTGCCCTTCGTCCTCGGCATTCTGAAGCTGCGCGGCGCCGATGTGCTCCGCCGCCGGCATCGCCTCGCCGCCCGCGAAAGCGCGCTCGACGATCTCCCTGAAACCTCCACCGCGCTCGCAACGAATAGCGAACAGGAGGAGGTGCTCGATGCCGGCACGCTGCGTGCCTCGATCGAGCGGCTTTCACCCGGGCAGCGGCAAGCGATCGAAATGACCAAATTACAGGGCATGTCTCTCGAAGAAGCGTCACTGCGGAGCGGGATGAGCATCGCGGCACTGAAAGTCGCGACCCATCGAGGCCTGCTCGCCTTGCGCAAGCGGCTCGGCGGAGGGCAATGACATGAAGACCGAGCAACTGATCGCGATTTTGAGCCGCGACCTCACCCCGGTGCGCCCGATCGCCCCGGTCGGGCGGCGGGTTCTGCTCTGGCTCGCGCTCTCGCTACCGGCCGCGGCCCTCGTCACCTGGCATGCCGGCCTTCGCCCCGACCTCGCCGCTCGTCTGATCGAGCCGCATTTTCTGCTCACCGAGGCGGCGGCCCTGCTCACCGCGCTGACCGGCGCCTATGCCGCCCTCTGCGCCGGCCTCCCCGATCAGCCGCGCTGGAAGCTCTGGCTGCCGCTCGCCCCCTTCGCGCTCTGGCTCGCAACCCTCGGCCAGCAATGCTGGGACAGTTTTCTCCGCCTCGGTCCCGCCGGGCTGACGCTGACGACGGACACCATGTGCCTGCCGGCGATCGCCGAGGGCGGGCTGGTGCCGGCGATCGTGATCGTCATCCTGCTCCGTCGCGGCGGCTGGTTTCGCGCCAGCCACGCCTGTCTCTGCGGCGGTCTCGCCGCGGCAGCGCTCGGCACGGCGGCACTCAATCTCTATCATATCGAGGACGCGGCGATCATGGTCATCGTCTGGCAACTCGGCGCCGTCGCTCTGTTCAGCCTGATCGCAGCCCTCCTCGGCCGGGTGGTGCTGCCACCACCCGCCTCGCCGCTCGCCGCGGAAAAAAATTAGCAGCGCCCAGCGACGCCGATTTTTCCTGTAACCTTTGCTCCCTCTCCGGCGAAGACGACAATGCGGGTTCGCTTTCGGGCCCCATCATTGAGGGAGAGACCACATGGACCGTCGCTTTTTTGCCGCATCCGTCCTCACCGCCGCGGTCGGGATCGCCGCCGCCGCGATCCCGGCCGCCGCGCAGCAGCCGATGTCGCAGGACCAGATGATGAAAATGAAGCAATCCAACGGGGAACGCGCGAAAAAGAACCATCTCGTCGCCTGCTACGGCATCAACGCCGTCGGCCGCAATGATTGCGCCGCCGGCGTCCATTCCTGCGCCGGCCAGGCGACGATGGCGCGCGATCCCAATTCCTTTGTTCTGGTCCCCGCCGGCGATTGCGAAAAAATCGACGGCGGCAAGCTCAAGGGCGCCTGAGAGCGGCTACCGGCGATGGCCATGACCACAAAAGCCATGCGTCGGGACAACGACCCTATTCCGGCCGTGGCCGGAATAGGGCTCCGCCTCCCGCATCACGCCGCGTTTGCCGCCGAGCGCCCGGCGATCGGCTTCGTCGAGGTGCACAGCGAAAATTATCTGAGCGGCCCGGCTTTCGCCGATCTTGTTGCCATCCGCGCCGATTATCCGGTCTCGCTGCACAGCGTCGGGTTGTCGCTCGGCAGCGCCGATGGGCTCGATCGCCGCCATCTCGCCCGCCTCGCAACACTCGCGCACGAGATCGCGCCAGTGCTGATTTCCGAGCATCTCGCCTGGGGCGCCGTCGATCACGCTTTTCTCGCCGATCTTCTGCCGCTGCCGCTGACCGAGGAAAGCCTCGCTGTGGTCGCGCGCAATGTCGCCCACGCCCAGGACGCGCTCGGCCAGCGCCTCCTGATCGAGAATCCGGCGACCTATCTGCAATTCCGCCACAGCACCATTCCCGAGCCTGAATTTCTCGCCGCCCTCGTCGCGGAGACCGGCTGCGGCCTGATCCTCGATCTCAACAATATCTTCGTCAGCGCCGCCAATCACGGCTTCGCGGCCGAGCGTTTTCTCGAAGCCATGCCCGGGGCAGCGATCGGCGAATATCACCTCGCCGGGCACAATGTGCTTGAGAGTGAAGCCGCAACGCTCTTGATCGACAGCCATGATCGGCCGATCGCGTCCGGGGTTTGGGCATTGTTCGAGATGGCGCTCACGCGCTTCGGCCCCCGCCCGACGCTGATCGAATGGGATCAGGCGCTGCCGCCGCTCGCGGTCCTGCTCGCCGAGGCCGAGACCGCCGAGCGTCTGATCGGCGCCCATCATCACTCGGACCACCAGCATGACCGGGCTGCTTGACCTCCAGCGCCGCTTGCGCGCGGCCCTTCTCGATGGGGGTCTCGATGGAGGCGAGGATCGCGATCTCACGTCGCTGGTCGTCGGCGCGCCGGAAATGGCCCGAACCCGGCTCGCGGTCTATCGTAACAATGTCCGCGCCACCCTGACCACCGCGCTCAAGCTCAATTTCCCGGCGCTCGCGCGGCTCGTGGGCACGGAATTCTTTGCCGCGAGCGCCGCCCGCTTCCTGGCCGTAAGCCCGCCCGGGAGCGCCGATCTGCACGAATACGGCGAGACCTTCCCGGCCTTTCTCGCAAACCTCCCGAGCACGCGCCATCTCGTCTTCCTGGGCGATGTCGGGCGGCTGGAATGGGCGGCGGGACGGGCTCTCCATGCGCCGCACGCAACACCGATCGGCCTTGCAATGCTCGCAGCGCTCACGCCGGAGCAGCAGGCGGCACTCCGCTTTCTGCCCCACCCCTCGCTCTCCCTCCTCAACGTCACGACGCCGGCGCGGGCGATCTGGGAGGCGGTGTTGACGCCCGAGGAAGAACTTCGCGAGCAGCGTCTCGCGGCCATCGATCCTGGCGCGGGGGGCGAGAACCTCGCCGTTCTCCACGCCTGCGGCGAGGTGGTGGCGCGGCCGCTCTCACCCGCGGCGTTCGCGTTCGCGCAGGCCCTCATCGCCGGCGCGCCGTTCGCCGAGGCGCTTGCCATCATCCCCGAGGGCGAGGCTTCGGCCGCTCTCGGCGGCTTTCTCAGCGATGGGTTTTTTACCGCGGCCATCCCATCCTTATCCCCTGAAGAGGAGTCATGCCATGACCGCACTTACTGAGCGCGAGGGCGGAAGTTTCGCGCCGATCGCCCTGCTGCGGATGATCATCGCGCTGTTCGAACGCATCCCCTACGGCCTGCTCGCGATCGTCGCCCGGGTGGCGCTCGCGCAGGTGTTCTGGAGTTCGGCGCAGACCCATCTCGCCAACTGGGACACGACGCTCGCGCTGTTTTCCGATCAATACCAGGTGCCGCTGCTGCCCCCAGATTTCGCCGCCGATCTCGCGGTGACGATGGAAGTGCTCACCCCGCCGCTGCTGCTGCTCGGCCTCGCGACACGGTTTGCGGCACTCGGTCTCTTCGGTATGACGATGGTGATCGAGATTTTCGTCTATCCCCAGGCTTGGCCGACCCATATCCAATGGGCGGCGATGGAGCTTATGCTGGTCGCGCGCGGCGCCGGGCTGATTTCGCTCGACACGCTGATCGGGGCGCGCGCCCGCCGATGGTCATGATCGGCGGCCATGATAGACTGCGTTCAGGATGGATTTCCTCGGGCGGCCATGCCGCCAGGACCACGAAAGGACGATACGAGTGCGTGACGATTCTGGTTCACCCGTTCTCGAAACCCTCTCGGCCCTTCCCTGGCGGCGGTTTCATACCATTGCCGTGCTGCTGTTCGGCGTCGGCTGGGCGATGGATGCGTTCGAGGTAACGCTGATCGGCAATGTGATGGGCGCTCTCGGCGTTCGGTTTCGGCTCGGCCCGCAGGCGATGTCGTTTCTGCTCGCGGCGTGGTTCATCGGGCTGATGCTGGGGGCGTTGTGGTTCGGCCGGCTTTCCGACCGCCATGGGCGGCGGCGGGTTTTTCTCGCGAGCCTCGTGCTCTACGGGCTTGCGACATTTGCCGCGGCATTCGCCCCCAATGTCGCGGCCCTGCTGACGCTCCGCCTGCTCGCCGGGATCGGCGTCGGCGCCGAATATTCCGCCATCAACGCCGCGATCGCGGAACTGGTGCCGGCGCGGGCGCGCGGGCGGGCGGCGGCGATCGTGCTCAATTTCTGGCCGCTCGGAAGCCTGCTCGCCGCCCTCCTCGCCTGGCTCGTGCTCTCCGCTCTGCCCGCCGATCTCGGCTGGCGTGCGGTTTTCGCCGCCGGCGGGCTGATCGCGCTCTCTTCGGCCTGGCTCCGCCGCTATCTGCCGGAAAGCCCGCGCTGGCTGCTCGCCAAGGGGCGGGTTGCGGAGGCGCAGGCGATCGTTGCGCAAATCACCGGCGAGGCAGCGCCCAGGCTTTTGCCGGACATGGTTTCGCGCGCCGAGAAAAGCACGATCGGTGCGCTGCTGCGGCACCATCCCGGGCGGCTCGCGCTCGGTGCCGCGCTCGATTTCGCCGAGGCCGGCGGATATTATGGCTTGTTCGCGTTTTTACCCCTGGTGGTCCTGCCGGCTTTGCACCTCGCGCCGAACCGTCTGCCGCTCTTTTACATCGCTGGCAGCCTTGGCGCACTGATCGGCGGGCTCGCCGCGGCGATCGCGCTCGACCGGCTTGGCCGCTTCGCGAGCGTCACCCTGTTCTACACCGCGACCGCGCTTGCGACCATCGTCCTCGCCTTCGCAACCGGCTTTGGCGCCAGCGCCATCATGGCCGGCTTCACGCTCGTCAATCTGCTCGCGACCGCAAGCTGGATCGCCGCCTATCCGACTTTTTCCGAGTTGTTTCCCACCGAATTGCGTGCAAGCGGCATTGGCGCGAGTGTTGCTGTCGGGCGCATCGGGGCGATGAGCGCGCCATTCCTGGTCGCGGCACTCGGTGCGCACAGCATGGTCGCGGCCCTGTTGCTGCTCGCCGGTTTCTGGCTGCTCGGCGCGCTCGCGATGGCGGTCTGGCGGGCCGCAGGCGGGATCGAGGGGCGCGGGATGGCGCTCGAACGCCTCGCTCCGGGGAAAGCTTCCGCGCATGCCTGACGGCACCACACGCCTCGCCGCGGAGATGGCGGCGAGCGTTCCGCTCGCTATCGCCGACGGGCCGGTTCTCGTCTTTGGCGGCTGCTACAGCAATCTTCAAGCGACCGAGGCGCTGCTCGCCGAGGCCGATCGGCGCGGCATTCCGCCCGAGCGCATGATCTGCACTGGCGATGTCGTCGCCTATGGCGCCGATCCCGGGCCGGTGGTCGCTCTCATCCGCGCCGCCGGGATTGCGACCGTGATGGGTAATTGCGAGGAGCAGCTCGGCGCCGGCGCCGAGGATTGCGGCTGCGGCTTCGCGCCGGGATCGAGCTGCGATCGGCTTTCCGCCGCCTGGTTCGCGCATGCCAGCGCCCATATCGACGACGCGGCGCGACGCTGGATGGCCAATCTTCCGCGCCGGATCGACCTTATCCTCGCCGGACGGCGCCTTGCCGTCGTCCATGGCGCGCCAAGCCGGATCAACCGTTTCGTATTCGCCTCCACCCCCGAGGCCGATCTTGCCGCTGAAATCATCGCAACCGGCACAGATGGCGTGATCGGCGGGCATTGCGGTCTGCCCTTTACACGCATCCTTGCCGCCGGGCTTTGGCACAATGCCGGCGTGATCGGCCTTCCCGCCAATGACGGAACGCCGCGCGGCTGGTTCAGCCTGCTGCTACCCGATGGCGACGGGGTGAAAATCCGCCTTTTGCCACTCACCTATGATCACCGCGCGGCGGCGGCGGCGATGCGGCGGGCGAAATTGCCAGAGGATTACGCCGAAACGCTGGAGAGTGGCATCTGGCCGAATTTCGATATTCTGCCGCCGGCCGAGCAGGCGATGAGCGGAAGCCGCCTTGCGCCGGAAATGGCGCGCTGGCCGGCGGAGGAGGCGCCGGTTGTCGCCGCGCCGACTATGCCGTTTGCCGACGCCACGCGTACGATGCACGGCGAGGCGCATGCCAAGCTTGCACTCACCGCACTGGAAACCCTCTGGTTCAACACCGGGACACGCTGCAACATCGCCTGCGAGGGTTGTTATATCGAAAGCTCGCCACGCAATGACCGGCTGACGTTTCTCTCTCGCGCCGATTGCGAACGTTTTCTCGACCAAGCGGCGACGCTTCATCCCGAGCTCGTCGAAATCGGCTTCACCGGCGGCGAGCCGTTCCTCAATCGCGAAGTGCCGGCGATGATCGCGCGCGTCCTCGAACGCGGCTATCGCGCTCTGGTGCTGACCAACGCCATGCGCCCGATGCAGCGCCACGCAGCGACACTTCGCGCGCTGGCAGCGCGTTTCGGCAGCCGTCTTGCCATCCGCGTCTCGCTCGATCACGCGACCGCCATCGGGCACGACCGCCTACGCGGGGAGGGCAGCTTCGCATCGACGCTCGCCGGGCTCCGGGCATTGGCGGGGAGCGGAGCCCTCGTCTCCATCGCCGCCCGTTTTCCACCCAACGAAGCAGAAGAGACGTGGCGTCGCGCATTTGCCACGCTGTTTCAAGCCGAGCGCCTTGCCATGGACGCCTTCGACCCCGCCGCCTTGGTGCTGTTCCCCGAACTCGCCGACCAACCCGATCCACCGGAAGTCAGCGCGACCTGCTGGGAGACATTGGCAAAGCGGGGGCGGCGCGTCATGTGCCAGTCTTCGCGCATGGTCGTGCATCGCCAAGGCGAGGCATCGCCGCGGATCGTTGCCTGCACGCTGCAACCCTATGCGCCGGAGTTCGATCTCGGCGCCGATCTCGCCGCCGCCGCACGCTCCGTGACCCTCAATCATCCCTATTGCGCGCGGTTTTGTGTCTTCGGCGCCGCCTCTTGCACGACGGCGAAGGGATAGGCCGCCCGATTTCGCGGCAAGGCCCTACCAGGCATCGACACATGGGCGCTTGCGCGTGGCTCTTGGTGCCAAGGGAGGTTGCGCCCCGAGACCGGCCAAGATCCAACGTCTGGTCTCGGCGGGATCGATCACGTCGTCGATCTCGAACACCGATGCGATCGAGGTCGCTTTGCCATTGGCATAAAGTTGCGTGAGCTTTTCCTTGAAATACTGCTCACGCTCGGCCGGATCGGCGATCGCTTCCATTTCCTTGCGAAAACCGAGACGGACATAGCCCTCAAGTCCCATGCCGCCAAACTCGCCGGTCGGCCACGCCACCGTGAAGAACGACGCGTGGAAGCCACCGCCGATCATCGACTGCGCGCCCAATCCATACCCCTTGCGCAGCACGATCCCGAACAATGGCACGGTGAGGCTCGCGCCGACGACGAACATGCGTGCCACGTGACGGACGATCGCGGTTTTTTCCGCATCCGGCCCGACCATGAAACCGGGCGTGTCGCACAGCGAAACGATGGGGATGTCGAACGCGTCACAAAGCTGCATGAAACGCGCGGCCTTGTCGCCGGCCGGTGCATCGATCGCACCCCCGAGATGTTCCGGGTTATTGGCGATCAGGCCAAAAGCCTTGCCCTCGATGCGTATGAAGGCGGTAATCATTCCCACGCCGAAATCGCGGCGTATTTCAAGGATGGAGCCCTCATCGGCGAGGATCTGGATGACCGCCCGCACATCGTAGACGCGAAGGCGATTTTCCGGGATCACGTGCCGCAGGAGGCGCTGGTCGCGTGCCTGCCAATGCCCGACATCGCCTTGGAAATAGGAGAGATAGCGCTGCGCGAGGCGGGTTGCCTCCTCTTCATCGTCGGCGACGATATCAACGACGCCGTTCGGCGCCTGGAACAAGACCGGGCCGACCTCGGCGGGATGATAGACACCAAGCCCACCGCCCTCGATCATCGCCGGCCCGCCCATGCCGATGGAAGCGTTTTTCGTCGCGATGATAACATCGCAACAGCCGAGCATCGCGGCATTGCCGGCGAAGCAGTAACCTGACACCACGCCGATGACCGGCACCAGGCCGGAGAGCCGCGCAAACTGCACGAAAGAGGGGCCGTCGAGGCCGGTCATACCGAGACGATCGGTATCGCCAGGACGGCCACCGCCGCCTTCGGCGTAAAATACCAGTGGCAGCCGCGCTTCTTCAACGAGTCGCAGCATGCGGTCGATCTTTTTGTGGTTCATGTGCCCCTGCGTGCCGGCAAGGACGGTATAATCATAAGCGATGACCATGCAGCGCGCACGCTCCGCGCCGACTTCATCGGCGTTGATGGTCGCAATGCCGCTGATCAGCCCGTCGGCCGGCGTGTTCTTGATCAGATCATCAAGATCGCGCCGACGACGCTGGGCGGCAATGGCAAGTGCACCATATTCGACGAAGGAGCCTGGGTCGACGAGATGAGCGATGTTCTCACGCGCCGTGCGCTGGCTGGTCGCACGCCGGCGCGCGACCGCATTGGGGCGGTTCTCATCGAGCGTATTGGCACGCCGGGCGAACAGTTCCGCGAGATCAGGGCGAATGTGATCGGGATCGACAGCCGCCTCTGTTTCCGCCTCGCCGGATTCGATCGCAGCGAGTGCGAGGAACATGATCGGGTCGCCCGGCATCAATGTGTCCCCGATCTCTGCGACAATATCTGTAATTCTCCCGCCATGCGGCGCAACCACGAGATGCTCCATCTTCATCGATTCGATCACCGCGATTTGCTGACCCGGACGGACGAGATCGTCTTCGCTAACCGCGATGGCAACCACAGTGCCCTGCAATGGCGCGGGAACAGCCTCGGAGCCGGCAGGCCCGGATTTGGTGCGGCTCGTCGTTGCGACGATGGTATCGGCGTCAGCGGCAAAGAACAGGGGATGCACCGGCGCATCAGCCGCGCTGATGAGTTCTGCAAGGTGCCTCTCGACGAAATTGGTGCTGATTAGATTGGCACAAAATTTGGGATGAGACAGGATCGCTTGCAGGAAGGTGATGTTGGTCTCAACGCCCGCCACGCGGAATTCACGGAGCACACGCGATGCCTTCATCACCGCATCCTCCCAGTGCCGCGCATCGCTGCGAACGATCACCTTGGCGAGCAGCGAGTCAAAGGCGACGCTCGTCCGATAGCCGGTATAGCCAAACGTATCCACCCGCACACCCGGACCAGATGGCGGGTCAAACACGGCAAGCGTGCCGCTGCTCGGATGAGTGGCGCCATTGGCATCGATCGTTTCCATATTGACCCGCAATTGGATCGCGTAGCCGCGCGGCATCGGCATTCCGTCGGCCGTCAAATCGAGGGCCGAGAGTGGCGCGCCGGCCGCAACCGCGATCTGAGATTTCACGAGATCGATGCCAAGCACCTCTTCGGTTACGGTATGCTCGACCTGAAGCCGCGGATTGGCCTCGATGAAGGCAAATCTTGCGTCATCGCATGCGGTTTCGCCCTCGACCAAAAATTCAAAGGTGCCGAGGCTGTCGTATTTCGCGGCCTTGGCGAGAGCGATCGCGGCCGCGATGATGCGCTGGCGTAATTCCTCGTTGAGCGAAGGGCTAGGCGCCACCTCGATGAGTTTCTGATGGCGCCGCTGGATGGTGCATTCACGCTCCCAAAGATGTGTCACCACCCCTTGCCGGTCACCGATGATCTGCACTTCGACATGACGCGCGCCCCGGATTAGGCGTTCGACATAAACCTCGTCACTGCCGAAGGCGGCCATCGCCTCTGACCGACAGCGGGCATACGCCTCATCGAGATCGGCGTCGTCCTCGACGAGGCGCATGCCGCGCCCGCCACCCCCGGCGATCGCCTTGATCATGACCGCCCCATTTTCTCCGAGCGAGGCGAGGAAGGCTCGTGCCTCGGCGAGCGTCGTCGGGCCGGACGTGCCTTCTATGACAGGAACACCACAGTGCCTGGCGAGCCGTTTCGCCGCGACCTTGTCGCCCAGGAGATCGAGCACATCCGGCGACGGCCCAACAAATACCACGCCCGCCGCAGCGCAACGCCGCGCGAACGCCGCGTTCTCACTGAGAAAGCCGTAACCCGGATGAAGCGCATCACAGCCCGTGGCCTTGGCCGCCGCTATCACCGCATCGATATCGAGATAAGCCTGCACGCCGCGGCCAGGAATCTCGCGTGCCTCATCTGCCGCACGCACATGGCGCGACCGCGCATCATCGGCAGGATAGATCGCAACACTCGCAAGGCCGGCCTCGGCGGCAGCGCGGGCAATACGAATGGCAATCTCACCGCGATTGGCAATCAGAATCTTACGAAATGACATCTTCGGCTCTACCAGCTAAATTACTTACGCTTTCGGCATCGAGTCTAGAGGCGAAGTTCCTGCTTCTTCACCTTGCCGGTTGCCGTCATCGGCAGTGCGCCGATCAGGCGAATTTCCGGAACTTTATAGATCGCCATGCGTTCCTTGCACCAAACCTGTAGCTGCTCGGCGGTGATGGCGCCGACGGCCTCGGGCTTGATCTGCACGAACGCGACCGGCACCTGCCCTTTATCCGGATCGTCGCGTCCGATCACGCCGGAGCCGAGCACGGATGGGTGCTGACCGAGCAGGGCTTCGATTTCGGGCGGAAACACGCTCATGCCCTTGACCTTCAGCATCTCCTTGCGACGGCCGAGAAAATGGATGAACCCGTCGGCATCGATCCGCCCGATATCGCCGGTATGCAGCCATCCATCGAGATCGGA
>JAKAQU010000316.1 GCA_021819535.1 Pseudomonadota bacterium
GCCGGCTCGCTGCATGCGACGGATGCGGTGATGGCGCTGGCCGCGGCGCGCGATCTCTTCACCCGGCGCGGCGAGGCGGCTTCGCTCTGGGTGGTGCCGGCGGCCGCCATCATCGCCTCCGACCCCGACGAGGCCGGCATGTTGTTCGAGCCGACGGGGTCGAAAATCTACCGCCATCCGACCTTCTACGAGGTGCCCGAGGAGGTCGGGCATATGTGAGCGGCGCGCTGATGCCAAGCATGGGAAGCGCGTTGGTCTATGCCGAGACGCCGCTCCTCCAAACCGTTCTCGCCCGCGCCGATGACGCGCTGATTTTGGGCCACCGGCTTTCCGAGTGGACCGGACACGCGCCGATCCTCGAAGAGGAATTGGCGCTCGCCAATCTCGCCCTCGATCTGATCGGAGAGGCGCGGCTGCTCTATGATTATGCCGGCAAAATCGAGGGCACGGGCCACGGCGAGGATGATTTCGCCTATTTCCGCGACCCGCCGCAGTTTCGCAACCTTCTCCTCGTCGAGCAGCCGAACGGCGATTTCGCGGCGACGATGCTGCGCCATTTCCTCTATGCCGCCTTCGCCGCCCCTTATTGGCGGGCGATGACGGGGGCTGGCGATCGCGACCTCGCCGCCATCGCCGGCAAGGCGGAAAAGGAATTGGCCTATCATCTCCGCCACGCCGCCGAATGGGTCATCCGCCTTGGCGACGGCACCGCGGAAAGCCACCGCCGCCTGGCGGCGGCACTCGAGATCCTGTGGCCGTTCACCGGCGAGATGTTCCTGGTGGAGGAGGCCGAGGCCGCGCTGATCGCCGCGGGCACGGTGATCGATCCTGCCTCCCTCCGCGCCCCGTGGGAGGAGACGATCGCGCGCGTTTTCGCCGCGGCCGGCCTTCCGCGCCCCGCCCCGACCTGGATGCAGGCGGGTGGCCGACGCGGGCGTCATTCCGAGCATCTCGGCCATCTGCTCGCGGTCATGCAGCATCTCGCGCGGAGCCATCCGGGGGCGGTCTGGTGAGCGGCGACGATCTCATCGCGCGGGCGCGGGCGGCGCTCGCCCGGGTGCATGATCCCGAACTCCCGGATCTCGGCATCGCCGATCTCGGCATTCTCCGCGGCGTCAGCGCCGCCGGCGAGGGGGTGGAGGTCGCGATCACGCCGACCTATTCCGGCTGCCCGGCGATGGCGGAGATCACCGAGAACATTCGCGCGACCCTCGCCGCGGCCGGGATCGCCTCGGTTCGGGTGCGCCGGGTGCTGGACCCACCCTGGACGACGGACTGGCTGAGCGAGGAAGGCCGGCGGAAGCTTGCCCCCGCCGGGCGCGACGCCCTCGCCGGGCGCGACGCCCTCGCCGCGAGCGCCAGCTTGTCCGCGCTGCGCCTCGCCGGCGACCGAGCTGATCTCCCCCTTCGGCGCCACCGCCTGCAAGGCGCTCTGGCGCTGCACCGCCTGTCGCGAACCGTTCGACGCCTTCAAATGCCATTAGCGCGCCGGGAGTTTCATCGCCTCGCCATTCGCGAGCTGCGGCGCGAGACCCCGTCCGCGGTCTCGATCGCGTTCACCGTCCCGCCGGCGCTCGCCGAGCGCTTCCGCTTCACGCCCGGCCAATATCTCACCCTCCGCGCTATCGTCGATGGCGCGGAACTGCGGCGCGCCTATTCGATCTGCACGGCGCCCGGCGATGGCGAATTGCGGATCGCGATCAAGCGCCACCCGGGCGGGGCATTTTCCACCCTCGCCCATACGCGGCTTGCCGCCGGCGACGAGATCGATGTCGCAACGCCCGCCGGCCGCTTCGGCTTGGCGACCGAGGCGACGCAGGCACGGGTTTTCGCCGCTTTCGCCGGCGGCTCGGGGATCACGCCGATCCTCTCGGTGCTTCGCGCCGTGCTCGCGGACGAGCCGAAAAGCCGGTTTTTCCTGTTCTATGCCGCACCCACCGGCGCCGAGATGATGTTCCGCGACATGTTGTTCGACCTCAAGGACCGCTATCTCGCGCGCTTTGCGTTCTTTCCCATTCTTTCGCGCGAACGCCAGGATCTCGATCTTCTGCATGGCCGGCTGGATGGCGAGAAAACGCGGCACCTGCTCCGCCATGCGCTCCCGGCGGCAGGCATCGACCAGGCGCTGATCTGCGGGCCGGAGGGGATGAGTGAGGCGGTTGCGGAAGCGCTCGCCGCCGCTGGCCTGCCCGAATCACGCATCCGGCGCGAACGCTTCTCGGCGGCAGCCCGCCCCCCCGCGCCGCCCGCCGAGGAGGCGCCTTCCGCAAGCCCTGCCGCCTGCCGCGCGATCCTCACCGTCGAGGGCCGCAGCCACGCGGTTCCGGTCGCGGCCGGCGAGACGCTGCTCGAAGCCGGCTTACGCGCCGGGCTCGATCTTCCCTATGCCTGCCGCGGCGGCATGTGCTGCTCCTGCCGGGCGAAGCTGGTCGCAGGCGAGGCGACGATGGCGGTCAATTATTCGCTGGAGGCGTGGGAAGTGGCGGCGGGCTTCATCCTCACCTGCCAGGCGCGCCCGCGCAGCGCCGAGATCACACTCGACTACGATCAGGTGTGACGATTGTTCCGGTTAGATAAAGGAAAAATCTTCTTTTTCTGAAGAAAAAGAAGCAAAAAGACTTTTGCCCGTTGGGCAGTGCCTCGTAAACAGCCCGCAGATGATCACAAAAATCTTGGTAGAAATCTCTTGGTCAATAAAACAAACCTGATCTTGACCCGCCCAATGAGCTTTCTGAGAGTGACTTGCAGCCCAAGCGCTCTCCAAGACCAACATAAAGAAAATATGGAGATAAATAAGAAGTAAAAAAACGAAAGCTCTGCTCTGCTCTGCTCTGCTCTGCTCTGCTCTGCTCTGCTCTGCTCTGCTCTATATGGGTTTTTATTTACGTGTTCAAGATTGGTCAGAATGTCGTGGACACTTGGAGCCAAAGCAAAAGCCGTCGTGTCGTCTACAGTAGATGCCTTATCGTAAATGTCGAACTCGTCAGCCGAGCGAAGGAAAGCTGGATTCCCGCGGGCAATTTTCTGTTCCCATTCTTGTTTTGATTTAGTAAAATAATGGTTGATCCAAAATTTTCCATTCCTGGGCATTGATTTAACGATACTCACGTCTGTCCAGGCAACCGGCTCTCCGTTAACGTTGACGGTCTTCCCTTTGACAAAAAAGAAGTGCGGGTTGTTAGATCCCAATACCCGAAAAGGCCGAACAGCCGACTTCACGACACGGTTTGGCATGAAATCTGGTGGAGCACAGCGGGTGAAAGTCTCAATCATAAGCGCCCCTTCCGGCCGCCTGTGGTAGCCGCTGGAGCCAAAAATTTTCCAATTAAAGCATATTTGGGCAACTCCGGTGGTTGCGAGGCAAGGAACTCCTTAAGCGATGCCGGATTCTCGCCGCTCAAAAATTCGTCGGCGTCGCAGGCCAAAAGCCAGTCACAGTCTTTGGTGTGGAACTTCGCCGCCTGCACGAAAGCCAGTGCCTGATATGAGGGCTTGCTTTCGGCGAAAGCCACCCTCTCCACAGGGAAATGCGCAGCGAATTTATCTACGATCGAAGCAGTCTGATCAGTAGATTGATGATCGTAAACCAGAATACGGTCGAAACCTAGCGCCAAATGGTAGGCAAGCCATTCCGCTATATCGCGCGCCTCATTTTTGACTACACTGACGAGTGCAATTTAGATCGGA
>JAKAQU010000011.1 GCA_021819535.1 Pseudomonadota bacterium
CCCCGATCACCCGCGCCCGCGCCCGGCTCGAGGATGCGCTCGCGCATGCCGAGAGCACGGCCGATCTCCGTGCCGCGATCGAACGCGCGGAGGCCGATCTCGACGGGATCGTCGCCGTCTTCCAGGCGATCCTGCGCATCGCCGAGATCGAGGCCGGTGCCCGGCGTTCGGCCTTCGCCGCCCTCGACCTCGCGCCACTGCTCGCCGATCTCGCCGAATTCTATGGTGCTGTCGCCGAGGAACGCGGGATCACGTTCACCTTCCGCTCCCTGGCGCCGCTTCCGGTTTCGGGCGATCGCGACATGATCCAACAGGCGGTCGCCAATCTGCTCGACAACGCGCTCAAATTCTCGCCCGAGGGCGGCTCGATCCAGCTTGTCGGGGAAAGCGCCGGCAACGAGGTGCGGATCACCGTCGCCGACCAGGGGCCAGGCATCCCGGAGGCGGAACGCCGCCGCGTCACCGAGCGCTTCTACCGCGGTGAAAGCGCGCGCAGCACACCGGGCTCGGGGCTTGGGCTCGCGCTCACGCTCGCGGTCGCGCAATTGCACGACGCCAGCCTGACACTCGCCGATAACGGCCCCGGCTTGCGTGCCGTCCTCACCTTTCCCGCCCGGCGAAACGGCGATGCCTGACCGCGTGTTCATCCGCAAAACACCGCGCGGTGAGGTGGACGGGCGCAAATTCCCCCGTATGCGGCCCCTTCTCCTCACCTCCGGCGGCGCGCTCGTGTTCGCCCTCATGATCGCAGCAAGCCTGGTGCCGGCCGAGGACGCGACCCGCGTCATCACCGACACCCCGGATTACTGCAACCAGCTCTACAGCCAGGCCAGCGCCGAAGAGCGCGCCGCACGGGAGCCGCTCGCCGGCAAGATACACAACCTCGTCGAGCGCGGGGAGGAAATGTGCCATGCCGGCCAGATCCGCGGCGGCATCATTCGTCTCCGCCGCGCCCTCACGATGATGCATCCGCCGCCGGCGACGGAACAAAAATAGTCTCGAAGGACGTGCTCTCCGTTTTCAGCAGGGCTCCCATGCAAAGGCGTTGACAAGCGCGCCGCGCCGCGAGATTGTAGGCATACGAACAATCGGAGCCGGCGACATGGGCCTCTATCTCCGCCCTCAGACTTTGCCCGACGCGCTCTCGGCTCTCGCCGCCGGGCGATACACCATCCTCTCCGGCGCAACCGATCATTTTCCCGCCCGCGTGCTCGCGACCCCGGCGGAGGACATTCTCGATATCGGCGCCATTGCCGAACTCGACACCATCCGCCTCGATGCCGAGGGGATCTGGATCCCGGCGCGGGCGACCTGGCGGGCGGTGATCGATGCCGGCCTGCCCGCATCCGCCGCCGCCCTGGTTGCGGCGGCGCGGCAGATCGGCGGCCAGCAGGTGCAGAACACGGCGACGGTGGTCGGCAATCTCTGCAATGCGAGCCCGGCGGCGGATGGCATCCCACCTCTTCTCGCCCTCGATGCCGAGGTGGAGCTTGCCCGCCTCGGCGGGCGGCGGCGGATGAAGGTCGCGGATTTCGTGCTCGGCAACCGCCGCACCGCGCGCGCGCCCGACGAACTCGTGCTCGGCGTGCATATTCCGCTCCCCGCCCGCCCAGGATCGAGCGTGTTCGAGAAACTCGGCGCGCGCGCCTACCTCGTGATTTCGATCGTCGCGGTCGCCGTTTCCGCCGAATTCCTGCCCGATCGGCGGATCGCCGCCCTGCGGGTCGCGGTCGGCGCCTGCTCGCCCCGCGCGATGCGGCTTCCGGCGCTGGAAGCGGCCCTCGCCGGGCTGCTCCCCGACCCCGCTCTCGTCTCAGAGGATCATCTCGCGCCCTTGAGCCCGATCGATGATGTTCGCGCAAGTGCTGCCTATCGCCGCGCTGCGACGCTCGTGCTCCTCCGCCGCGCGATCGCGCGGCTCCTCGTGCCCGAGGCGCGCGCGGCATGAACGACGCACCGGCCATCCCCCTCCGCTTCACGCTCAATGGCCGTGCCGTCGCCATCATCGCCGATCCGATGCTGCGGCTCGCCGATCTCCTGCGCGAGAAGCTTCGCCTCACCGGCACCAAGATCGGCTGCAACGCCGGAGATTGCGGTGCCTGCACGGTCTTGCTCGACGGCCGCCAGGTGTGCGCCTGCCTGGTCCCGGCAGGCCAGGTCGAGGGCCGCGCGGTGGTGACGGTCGAGGGGCTCGCCGAGAGCGGGCGGCTTGCCACCCTGCAAGCGGCGTTTCTGCGCCACGGCGCCGCGCAATGCGGCATCTGTACGCCGGGGATGCTGATGGCCGCGGCCGATCTCCTTGCCCGGACGCCACACCCGGATGAGGCGATGGTCGAGGATGCGCTCGGCGGCGTGCTCTGCCGCTGCACCGGCTATCGCAAAATCATCGAGGCGGTTTTGGCGGCTTGTGGCGGCGCTGAGGCGGCGCTCGATCAGGATACGCGGATGGATGCGGTCGGGGCCCGGCTCGCCAGGGTGGATGGCGTCGCGAAGATCACCGGCAGCGAAGCCTTCGGCGCCGATGCCTGGCCGGACCCCCCCTTCCTTTCGCTCCGCGTCATCCGTAGCCCGCACGCCCATGCCCGCTTCTCGTTCGGTGATTTCGACCCGCTGCTGGCCGCCCATCCCGGTCTCGTCCGCGTTCTCACCGCATCCGACGTGCCGCGCAATCTGTTCGGCATCTACCCGGTGGGAAAGGATCAGCCGGTGCTCGCCGAGGGCTATGTGCGCTATCGCGGCGAGGCAGTGCTCGCGCTGCTCGGCGACGCCGAAACCCTCGCCGACATCAACGAGGGCAACATCCCGATCCGCTGGCAGCCGCTCCCGCCGCTCAGCTTCGCCGCTGCTGCCGCGGCCGATGCCGTGCAACTCCACGCCCATGCGCCGGGCAATGTGCTCTGCCGCGGCCGCGTCGTCTGCGGCGATGTCGCCACCGGCCTCGCCGCCGGCGTCGCGCACGCGGAAATCGGCGTCACCACGAGCTTCGTCGAGCACGCCTATATCGAGCCCGAGGCCGGCTATGCCCGGCGCGTCGGCGATCGCATCGAGATTTTCGCCTGCACCCAGACCCCTTATATGGACCGCGACGAACTGGCCGGCATTCTCGGCCTTCGCCCCGAGCAGGTGCGCGTGATCCCGAGCGCGGTCGGCGGCGGGTTTGGCGGCAAGCTCGATCTCTCGCTCCAGCCGCTTCTCTGCCTTGCCGCCTGGCTCACCGGTCAAAGCGTGCGCATGGTCTATTCACGAAGCGAAAGCATGGCCGCGACCACCAAGCGCCACCCCGCACGCATCCAGGCGGAAGCGGCGGCAGACGCAGAGGGACGGCTCACCGGCTTTCGCTTCACCGGCGATTTCAACACCGGCGCCTATGCAAGCTGGGGGCCGACGGTTGCCGGCAGGGTTCCGGTCCACGCCATGGGCCCCTACCGCGTGCCCCATGTCGCGGCCCATTCGACGGCGCTCTACACCAATGATCCGCCGGCCGGCGCGTTTCGCGGCTTCGGCGTGCCGCAAGCGGCACTGGCGACGGAAGCGCTGATGGATCTGCTTGCCGATCGTCTCGGCGAGGACCGGCTGGAATTCCGCCTCAAAAACGCGCTCCGCCCCGGCGACCGGCTGGCGACCGGGCAGGTGCTCGGGGAAGGCGCGGCCCTGGCCGCCTGTCTCGAAGCACTCCGCCCGCACTGGCATGCGCTCCGCGCCGAGGCGGCGTCCCGCAATGCGGCGTCAGACAGCGCGCTCCGCCATGGCGTCGGCATCGCCTGCATGTGGTACGGGATCGGCAATACCGGCATGTCGAACCCCTCCGAGATGGTCATCGGCGTGACACGAGAGGGCCGCGTGGTGCTCTATTCCGGCGCCGTCGATATCGGTCAGGGATCGAACACCATCATGCGTCAGATCGCGGCCGCAGCACTCGGCATTCCCGCCGCCGCGATCGATCTCGTCACCGGCGATACCGATCGGACGCGGGACGCCGGCAAGACCAGCGCCTCGCGCCAGACCTTCGTCAGCGGCAATGCCGCGCGCCTTGCTGCCGAGGCGCTGCGCGAGACCATTCTGCGCCGCGCCAACGGAGCCCCCGATGCCGGGCTCGCTTTTCGCGACGGCGCCATCCTGATCAGCCACGATGGCGTCGAAACCCGGCTCGACCCTGCCGCGATGGTCCCGGATGCGCAAGATTTGGTACTGCGCGGCGAGGGGCGGTTCGATCCGCCGACGACGGCACTCGATGACGACGGCCAGGGCATTCCCTACGCGAGCTACGCCTTCGCCGCCCAGATCGCGGCCGTCGCCGTCGATACCGAACTCGGTGTGACCCGCGTCGAGAAAATCATCGCCGCGCACGAGGTTGGCCGCGCGATCAACCCGACCCTGGTCGAGGGACAGATCCATGGCGGCATCGCCCAGGGTCTCGGCCTCGCGCTGATGGAGGAATACGTGCCCGGGCGCACCGAGAATCTCCACGATTACCTCATCCCGACGATCGGTGACGTGCCGCCGATCGAGGTCATCCTCATCGAGGAGCCCGATCCGCTCGGCCCGTTTGGTGCCAAGGGCGTGGGCGAGCCGGCGCTGATCGCGACCGCGCCGGCGATTTTCAATGCCATCAGTGACGCGACCGGCGTGCGCCCGACCGCCGCCCCCTGTACGCCGGATCGCCTGCTCACCCTCCTCCGGGCGGCGGGCGGGGAGCACGTGCCATGACCTCTCATACCCATGCCAGCACCGACGCGCCCGACCCGGCGGCGCTCGCGGCGGCCACGGCAAGGAACGAGGCTGGTATCGTCACCTGCGATGCCTGCCCGGTGCTCTGCCGCATTCGCCTCGGCCAGACCGGCGCCTGCGATCGCTACGGCAATGTCGAGGGGCGGCTTGCGCGCATGGACCCGCTCACGCTCCTCGCGCGCAGCCCAGAGCAGGTGCGCTTTCTCGACCCCGCCTATGACGGCAACCCCCTTCCGGCGCGCGACGTTTTCGTGACCGCCGTCGGCGCCGGCACCACCTATCCCGATTACAAGCCCGCGCCCTTCATCGTCGGCGCCGAGATCGACGGCGTCGATACCGTGACCGTGGTGAGCGAGGGAATCTTCTCCTATTGCGGCCTCAAGGTGAAAATCGACACCGATCGCCATCTCGGCCCGGAATGCGCCCCGGTGCGCGCTCGCGGCGAAGAGATCGGCCATGTCACCACCGCCGAATATGGCAGCCAGATGCTCTCGCTCGGGGGGGTGCGCCATCTCACCGGTGGCTCCAAGCGCGAGGGGGTGGTGACGTGCGAGACCCTGCTCGCGCTCGCCAATGGCGAGGCGGCGGAACTCACCATCGATGGCGGCGCCGCGATCACCGTCCAGGCCGGACAGGCGCCCATCGTCGATGGCGTGCGGGAGCAGCGCATGCGGGTCGGCTGCGGCTCGGCGACGATCGGCATTTTCGCCCAGCAATGGCAGGGTATCGCCGATGAGGTGATCGTCGTCGATGACCACATCACCGGCGTCCTCACCGAGCATCAGGCGGGGCGCTTTCTCGGCATGCGCCCGTCCGGCATTCGCGTGCGCGGCCGGCGCTCGACGCCGGGGCGGTATTTCCAGGTGGCATCGCCGGGTCTGGCCTGGGGCGGCACCGATATCGTCGATCCGCTCAGTATCATCGAGCGCATCGACCCGCGCCTGGCCTGGCCCGGGCTTCGCCTCCTCATGGTCTCGACCACCGGCGAGCATGCCGCGTGGTTCGTACTTCGTGACGCGGATGGCGCGCTCGTGCCCGAACCCGCGCCGATGCCGGCGGCGATCACCGCGAACGTCGCCCGGATCGGTGAGAATTGCGAGAAGGCACTCTGCTCGGTGCTGTTCATGGCCGGCGCCGGCGGTAGCCTACGCGCCGGGGCGACGGAAAACCCGATCCTGCTCACGGAGAGCATCCATCGCGGCGAGACGCGCGTGACCGCCGGTGGTGCCGCGGTGATGCTGTGGCCGGGCGGCGGCATCACCTACATGGTCGATGTGACGCATCTCCCGGCCGGCGCGTTCGGCCATGTGCCGACCCCGGCCCTGGTGGCACCAATCGAATTCACGATGCCGCGCGCGCTTTTTGCCGCGATCGGCGGCCATGTCGGGCGCATCCGCCCGCTCGCCGAAATCCTGGCGGAGGCGCGGCCACGCCTGATCACGCCGCCCCCGGGCGCGGGATTTCCGCGGCCATGAGCGCGCAGGCGGCAATGCTTCCCGATGGCCGGCTTCATCTCGCCGAGGGGCCGATCGATTGCCTCTGCCGCGCCGAGGGCGAGGCCGGCGAGGTCGCCCGCGCCTACGCCCAGGCGATCGCGGCGTTTCCCGCGATCCTCCCCGCTCTCTGCGCCGAATTGCCGCATCTCCGCGCCCCGCTTCCGAGCCCGGCGCCGGCGGGGGCGATCGCACGGGCGATGCACGCGGCCTGCGCGCCCTTCGCCGATCGCTTCATCACGCCGATGGCGGCGGTTGCCGGCGCGGTCGCCGATGCACTGCTCGCGGCGATGACCGAGGGCCGCCATCTCCGCCGCGCCTTTGTCAATAATGGCGGCGATATCGCCTTTCACCTCGCACCCGGCGAGCGTTTGCGCGCGGGTCTCATCGCCGATCTCGCGGCACCCGCGCTCGATGGCATTTTTCTGCTCGATGCCGGCCTCCCCGCGCGTGGCCTCGCGACCTCGGGGCGCGCGTGCAAGGGGACGGGCGGCAAAAGCTTCTCGTTCGGCATCGCCGATGCCGTCAGCGTGCTCGCGCGCGATGCCGCGGCGGCGGACGCGGCGGCGACGATGATCGCCAATGCCGTCGATCTGCCCTTCCATCCGGCGATCCACCGCCGCCCGGCTTGCGAGATCGATGCCGCGAGCGATCTCGGCGAGCGAAGGATCACCTGGGGGCTCGGGGAACTGACCGCCGACGAGATCGGGGCAGCGCTGGACGCCGGGTGGCGTTTCGCCGAAACTTTGCGCGCCGAGCGGCTGATCGCGGGCGCCGTGCTTTCGCTCCATGGCGTCATCAGAACCGCCCTTCCCGCCATCCCCCTGCTGGAGGTCGCATGATCCGCAAGCTTTTGACCATCGTCGAGGAGACGCATCGCGAGAGCGATCACGACATCCGGCCGCCGACGCGGAAATCGGCGGCGATCGCGGTGATCACCAATCCCTATGCCGGGCACTATGCCGAAGATCTCGGCGAACTGATCGCCGCGGGCGAAATGCTCGGAGAATTGCTCGGCGAGCGGGCGGTGCGGGCGCTCGGCATCGCGCCGGGCGAGGCGCAAAGCTATGGCAAGGCGGCGATCGTCGGGGAAGATGGCGAACTCGAACACGCCGCCGCCATCCTTCATCCCAAGCTCGGTGCCCCCCTTCGCCGCGCGGTGGAAAAAGGCGCGGCCCTCGTCCCGAGCGCGAAAAAGCGCGGCGGCATGGGGGCCGCGATCGATGTTCCGCTCGGCCACAAGGACGCGGCTTTCGTGCGCAGCCATTTCGATGCGATGGAAGTGCGGGTTTCAGACGCGCCGCGGCGCGACGAGATCGTCGTCGTCGTGGTAGTGACCGATAGTGGCCGGCCACTTCCCCGCATCGGCGGGCTTCAGGTCAGTGACATCGAAGGTAAGGATGGATTGCGATGATCGAAATCAGCCTCTCCCGCCGCGCGCTGCTCGCCGCCGGCACCGCAGCCCTCGCCGCACCCCGGCTCGCCCGCGCCGATGCAGCACCAATCCGCATCGGCGAGATCAATTCCTACAGCGCCGTGCCGGCTTTCACCCTTCCCTATCGCAATGGCTGGCAATTGGCGCTCGAACAGATCAACGCCGCCGGCGGCGTCAATGGGCGCAAGCTCGCGGTGATTTCCGACAACGACGCCGGCAAGCCGCAGGATGCCGTGCGTCTGGCCGGCGAATTGGTGGAGAGCGACCGCGTCGATCTCCTGGCCGGCGGCTTCCTCTCCAATGTCGGGCTCGCACTTTCGGATTTCTCGGCCCAGAAACGGGTTCTCTACGTTGCCGGCGAGCCGCTGACCGATGCGCTGGTATGGCAGAACGGGCAGAAATTCTGCTATCGGCTGCGCCCCTCCACCTTTGTCCAGGCGGCGATCCTGGTGGAAGAGGCGGCAAAGCTGCCGGCCAAACGCTGGGTCACGGTCGCGCCCAATTACGAATACGGCCAATCGGCGGTGAAATGGTTCTCCGATCTCCTCAAGGCGAAGCGCCCGGACGTCGAATTCGTCGCGGCACAATGGCCGGCGCTCGGGCATATCGATGCCGGGGCCGTCGCCGAGGCGCTGGCGAGTGCCAAGCCGGAGGCGATCTATAACGTCACTTTCGGCCCCGATCTCACCAATTTCGTCCGCCAGGGCAATACGCGCGGCCTGTTCGAGGGGCGTTCGGTGGTCTCGCTCCTCACCGGCGAGCCGGAATATCTCGACCCGCTCGGCGATGAGACGCCGCCGGGCTGGATCGTCACCGGCTACCCCTGGGCGAGCCTCGAAACCCCGGCGCATGTCGCGTTCCGCACCGCCTATCAGAAGAAATTCAACGATTATCCGCGCATGGGCTCGGTGGTCGGCTATTCGCTGATCCAGGCGATCGCAGCCGGGCTCGGGCGCGCCAATGGCGATTTCGCTTCGGACAAGCTCGTCAGCGCCTTCGCCGGCGCCGAGTTCGAAACCCCGTTCGGGCACGCACTGTTTCGCGCGATCGACCATCAATCGACGCTCGGCACCTTCGTCGGCAAGACCGCGCTCAAGGATGGCAAAGGGGTGATGGTCGATTGGCGCTATGTCGATGGCGCCTCGGTCATGCCGCCCGATGCCGAGGTGCACAAGCTCCGCCCCGGCGCCGGCTGAACGATGCCGGGGGCGGATCAGATCCTGGTCGCGCTGCTGACCGGTCTTGCCGACGCGGCGGCGCTGTTTTTCGTCGCGTCCGGCTTGACGGTGATTTTCGGCGTGACCCGGGTGGTGAATTTCGCCCATGGCAGCCTCACCATGCTCGGCGCCTATTGCGGCTGGAGCCTGATTTCGCGTCTCCCGCCGACCCCGCTCGGCTTCACGCTCGGCGCCCTCGCGACGATGCTGGTCCTTGCGGTGATCGGCGCGATGATGGAGATCGGCCTCCTGCGAAGGGTCTATCGCGCACCGGAATTGTTCCAACTCCTCGCGACCTTCGGCGTCGTCCTGATGGCCGAGGACATCGTGCAGGCGCTCTGGGGGGTCGAGGATCTCGCCTTGCGCCGCCCGCCCTGGCTCCGCGCCTTCGTGCTCGTCGGCGGCGCCCGTTTTCCGCGTTTCGATCTTTTCGTCATTGTCCTGTTCCCACTGATATTTCTGTTCCTCTGGCTGCTTTTCACGCGCACCCGCTGGGGGCGCCTCGTGCGTGCCGCGACCGAGGACCGCGACATGGTCGCCGCCCTCGGCGTCGATCAGCGCCTTCTCTTCACCTCGGTTTTCGCGCTTGGCGCCGCCCTCGCCGGTCTCGGCGGCGTGCTCGCGCTGCCCGACGCCTCGGCCAATCTCGGCATGGATCTGACGACGGTGACCGATGCCTTCGTCGTCGTCGTGGTCGGCGGGCTCGGCAGCCTCTCGGGCGCAGCGCTCGCCAGTCTCCTGATCGGTTTCCTGCAGGCCTTCGGCATCATGCTGGTGCCGAAGGCGACGCTCGCGCTCGTCTTCGTGGTGATGGCGGTGGTGCTGGTGCTGCGCCCCAATGGCCTTCTCGGCCGCCCGCCGGGGCGAGAGAGGGCGAGCGGCGAGACGCAGGCGGTGGTGCGGCCGGCGCCGCGCGCGCTCGGCCTCCTCGGGCTCGGCACGCTCATCCTCGCCCTATTGGCGCCCTTCTTCCTCGGCCCCTATGCGCTTGCGATCGCGACCGAGATGCTGATCGCCATGCTGTTCGCGGCGAGCCTTCATTTCATGATGGGGCCGGGCGGCATGGCGAGCTTCGGCCACGCCGCCTGGTTCGGCATCGGCGCCTATGCCAGCGCCTTCGCCGTCCGCCTCCTTGCCGCACCGATGCCGCTCGGCCTCTTGGTCGCGCCGGTTGCGGCCGCGGTCATGGCGGCTCTCTTCGGCAGCTTCGTCGTGCGGCTCTCCGGCGTCTATCTCGCCATGCTCACCCTCGCCTTCGCCGAGATCGCCTGGGCGATCGCTTTTCAATGGGTCAATGTCACCGGGGGTGACAACGGCATACTCGGCGTCTGGCCGGCGTCAGCGTTCGCGGGGCCGCGGGCATTTTACTGGCTCACACTTCTGCTCACGACCCTTGGCACGCTCTGGCTGCGCCGCATCCTGGCCGCGCCGTTCGGCTACGCGCTACGCGGCGTGCGCGATTCCCGCCGCCGCGCCGAGGCGATCGGTGTCGCGGTCATGCCCCTGCAACTCACCGCCTTCACCCTCGCGGGTGCGGCGGCAGGGCTCGCGGGCGGGCTCTACGCCTATGGCAAGGGCAGCGTCTTTCCGACCTATATCAGCCTCGGCCATTCGGTCGATGCGCTGCTGATGGTTCTCCTCGGCGGGGTCGGGACAATCAGCGGGCCGATCGTCGGCGCGCTCGCCTATACCGGGCTCTACGACGTGCTGCTCAGCGTCACCGGCCTGTGGCGGCTGGTTTTGGGCGCCGCCATCATTCTCCTCGTGCTCGTCTTTCCCGAAGGCATCGCCGGCGGCGTGTTCCGGCTCTGGCAGCGGATGCGCCCGGCATGAAGCCGCCGGGGCCGGTGCTTGCGGTCGCGGGGCTTGCCAAAAGCTTCGGCGGCGTCGCGGCGGTCGCGGAGGTGACGTTCGCCGTCGCGAGCGGCGAGATGCTCGCCCTGATCGGCCCCAACGGCGCCGGCAAATCGACCTGCTTCAACATCCTGAGCGGCCAGTTGCGCCCCGATCGCGGCGAGGTTTTGCTCGGCGGCGAGACGATCACCGGCCTCCCGCCGCGCGCCATCTGGCGCCGAGGCGTCGGGCGGACATTCCAGATCACGGCGACCTTCGCCTCGATGACGGTGCGCGAAAACGTGCAAATGGCGCTGCTCTCGCACCATCGCCGCCTATGGCGCTTCCTGCGTCCGGCGCGCAGCCATTTCGCCGACGAGGCGGATGCGCTCCTCGCCCCGGTCGGCATGGAAGATCAGGCCGAACGCTGCGCCGGCGAACTCGCCTATGGCGATCTGAAACGCCTCGAACTCGCGCTCGCGCTCGCCCACGCGCCGCGCCTCCTCCTGATGGACGAACCGACCGCCGGGATGGCGCCCTCGGAGCGCGGCGGACTGATGGCATTGACACGTCGCCTCGCCGCCGAGCGCGATATCGCGGTCTTGTTCACCGAGCATGACATGGATGTGGTTTTCGGGGTCGCCGACCGCATCCTGGTGCTCGATCGCGGCCGGCTGATCGCAGAAGGAAGCGGGGCCGAGATCCGGGCGGACGCAAACGTGCGCGCAGTCTATCTCGGCTCGGGCGCGACCAGCGGCGGGCATTGAGGGATGATGCGGGAAAAGCCCCTGCTCGCGGTGGAGGCGCTCGCGACCTTCTATGGCCGGGCGCAGATCCTGCACGGGATTTCCTTTACCTGCGATGCCGGCGAAACGCTGGTGCTGCTCGGCCGCAATGGCGCCGGCAAGAGCACGACGATGAAATCGGTGATCGGCCTGGTGCGCCCGGCGTCTGGCGCGATCCGCTTTGCCGGCGAGAGTATTTTCGCGGCCGAGCCGCACCGCATATCCCGCCTCGGCCTCGGCTATGTGCCCGAAGAGCGGCGCATCTTCGCCGGCCTCACGGTTGCCGAAAATCTCGATATCGGCCGCCAGGCGCCGCGCCCTGGCCTTGCGCCCTGGACAACGGCGCGCCTCTACGCCCTGTTCCCCAATCTCGCCGTGGCACGCAACCGGCTCGCCGGGCAGATGAGCGGCGGCGAGCAGCAGATGCTGGCGATCGCACGCACCTTGATGGGCAATCCGCGCCTGGTCCTGCTCGACGAGCCGAGCGAGGGGCTCTCACCCTTGATCGTGGAACAGATGGCCGACGCCATCCTGGCGCTGAAAGCGGAGGGGGTCGGGATCGTGCTCGCAGAGCAGAATCTGCATTTCGCGCTCCGTCTCGCCGATCGCGCGGTGGTGATCGAAAAGGGCCTTGCCGTCTGGTCGGGAAGCATTACCGCCCTCGCCGCCGACGAGGCGACGCGACAGCGCTTCCTCGCGGTCGGGGTCGAGGCGTGAGGCAAACCCTTCAATAACAACCAGCGCTACGGCCGCGCTCGCGCACCAGGGCGAGAATGGTGCGGCAGATCGGCATCATGTGGCCGGTGAGATCGCCGAGTTCGACCACCGCGCCGAGCAGGGCGTCGATTTCCATTTTCCGGCCGCGTTCGAGATCCTGCAGCATCGAGGTCTTGTGCGCGCCGACCTCGGCGGCACCCTCGATGCGCCGATCCACATCGATCGCAAAGCGCGTGCCGAGCGCCTCGGCGACCGCCTGCGCCTCCACCATCATCGCGCGCGCAACGGCGCGGAGATCGGCCTCGCCGGTCAAGCGGTCGAGGGTCGCGGCGGTAAGGGCGGAGAGCGGATTGAAGGCGAGATTGCCCCACAGCTTCACCCAGATTTCATCGCGGATGCGCGGGCGCACCGGCGCCTTGAGCCCGGCAGCGATGAGGCAGCGCGAAAGCGCCTCGATGCGGGCACTGCGGCTGCCATCGGGCTCGCCGAGGCTGAAGCGATCGCCATAGATATGTTCGATGACACCGGGTGCCACCACCTCGGCGGCGGGATAGACGACGCAGCCGATGACGCGCGCGGGCGGCAGGCGATCCCACAAATCGCCCTCGGGATCGACGCTCCGCACACGTCGGTCGCGCCAGGGGCCATCGAGGCCATGGAAATACCAGTAAGGAACGCCGTTGACGCCGGTCACCAGCATCGTCTCCGGCCCGAAAAGCCGCGCGATCGCCGGCGCCGCCTCGGGCAGGGCGTGTGCCTTGAGGGTCACGATCACCGCATCCTGCGGCCCCGCCTCCGCCGCATCGGCCAGCGCGCGGACGGGCACGGTCTCGCTCTTCCCGCCGCTGATCAGGCGCAATCCGTCCGCCCGCATCGCCGCGAGATGCGGGCCACGGGCGATGAAGGTGACGTCGATGCCCGCCAAGGCGAGGCGGGCGCCGAGAAAACCGCCGATCGCGCCGGCGCCGAAGATCGCGATTTTCATATCGAGAGGCCGAGTTTTTCGGCCAATCCGATGCGCTGCAGCTTGCCCGTCGCCCCTTTCGGGATTTCGGCGAGAAAGACGATCTTACGCGGCACTTTGAACGGGGCGAGCCTTTTCGCGGCAAAGTCGCGAAGCTCCGTCTCGCTCGCCGCCATCCCGTCGCGAAGAACGATCGCGGCCGCGACCTCCTCGCCGAGTTTGGCATGGGGGAGCGCAAAGGTCAGGCATTGGACGACGGCGGGATGGTCCATGATCACGGTATCGACCTCGATCGGGCTCACTTTCTCGCCGCCGCGATTGATCAGCTCCTTCAACCGCCCGGTGAGGCGGAGATAGCCGGCTTCATCCATCACCCCCTGATCGCCGGTGCGGAACCAGCCATCGATGAAGGCCTCGGCATTCGCTTTCGGGTTGTTTTCATAGCCGGCGGTCACGTTGCGGCCGCGAATGACGATTTCGCCGAGTTCGCCCGGCGAGAGCAGCTTGCCCTCGCCATCCATGATCGCGATCTCGGGGCCGGCGGCGATACCGACCGAGCCCGCATAGCGCGGCGCCGGCGGCAGCGGGTTGGAGGCCATCTGATGCGCGGCCTCGGTCATGCCATAGGCCTCGATGACCGGGACGGCGAAGGTCTCTTCGAGCGCAGTCATCACCTGCGGCGGCAAGGGAGAAGAGGACGAACGGATGAGGCGGAGTCTTCCGGCCTCGATCGCCATCCGGTTGCGCTCGGCAAGCCCGAGAATCGCCTGATGCATGGTCGGCACCGCCGTATACCAGCTCGGCCGCACCTCGGCGAACCAGGCGAAGAAGCGGAACGCATTGAACCCCGGCGTGCAGCAGACGCTCGCGCCGGCGGCGAGCGAGGCGAGGGTTGCCGCGATCAGGCCGTGGATATGAAAGAGCGGCATGATGTTGAGACAGCAATCATCGGGCGCAAGACGCAGGGTTTCGCTGATATGATAGGCTGAGGCGGTGATGTTGATATGGCTGAGCGGCACGATTTTCGGCCGCGACGTGGTGCCCGACGTGTGCAGAACCAGCGCGATATCCGCCCCATCGGCAACACCGGGTGTCCTCGTCGCGCCGGTGAGTTCGGCCACCGGGGCGAGGGTGAAACTGCCCGCCGGCGCGGCCTGATCGGCCACCAACTCGATCACCGGAATGCCGCGCGCCGCCGCGACCGCGCGCGCCGGGCTTTCCATCCCCTGCCCGATGACCAGGGCGCGAGCATTGAGATCGCTCAGATAAAAATCGAATTCTTCCGCGCGATAGGCGGGGTTGAGTGGCGCCGTGGTGGCGCCGGCGGCGATGGTAACGAAGGCGGCTGCCATCTCCGGCCCGTTCGGCAGGACGATCGCGACCCGGTCGTTGCGGCCGATGCCCATCCGGTTGAGATCGGCGATGGTGCGCCGGGCGAGCGCGCGGAGATCGCCGTAGCTCAGCGAAACCCGTCCTGGCGCTCCGATCGCCGGCTGCTCATCGCCAGCGCGGGCAAAGAGATCGAGAATGGTATCGGCGGGATAATCGGTCATCTTCGGACTCCGGCTGCGATCACTGAACGCGGCGAGTTTAGGCGGATCGGCGCCAGACGTCAGCCTCGGGAAAGCGGGCCAGGGCGCGGGCACGAGGCGGGCGGATTGACCGCACCCCGCAAGCGGTGAGATTAGCCCTTCATGAGCGCGCATACTGATATCGATCGCGATGGCTGGCTCGCCCGCCTTCCGCCGCGCTGGCAGCCCTATCTCCTGCTCGCCCGGCTCGACCGGCCGATCGGCGTCTGGCTTTTATTTCTCCCCGGCCTCTGGAGCATCCTGCTCGCAAGGCCGGGGGGAGCGCGAACGCTCTGGCTGGTCGCGCTCTTCGCTTTGGGCAGCCTCCTGATGCGTGCCGCCGGCTGCATCGTCAACGACATGTGGGACCGCGACCTCGACCGCAACGTCGCGCGCACCGCGGGCCGGCCGCTTGCCTCGGGCGCACTCGGCCTTCGCCAGGCGGCGGGATTTCTCGCCTCCCTCCTTGCCGTCTCGCTCGTCATCCTGCTGCAATTGCCGCCGTTTGCCCAAATACTCGGTGTTGCCTCGCTGGTGCTGGTCGCGACCTACCCGCTCGCCAAGCGCATCACCTGGTGGCCGCAAATCATGCTCGGCTTCACCTTCGGCTGGGGCGCGCCGCTCGGCTTTGCCGCGGCAGAGAACCGGCTCGATGCCGCGGCCCTTTTTCTCTATCTCGCGGCCATTTTCTGGATTCTCGGCTATGACACGATTTACGCGCACCAGGATCGCGAGGACGACGCCCTGGTCGGCGTGAAATCGACGGCACGGCTGTTCGGCCGCCACACACGGCCGTTTCTCGCCGTCTGCTACACGCTCTCCCTGCTCGCGCTCGCCGCCGCTGGCGCCGAGGCCGGGCGCGGCGTCGCGTTTTTCGCCGCGCTCAGCGTGCCGGCCGCCCTCCTCGCCCGCCAAGTGGTCAAGCTCGATATCGACAACCCGGCGCTTTGTCTCCGCCTGTTCAAGGCCAATCGCGAGGCCGGCCTCGCCATCGCGTTCGCGCTCGCGCTCGGCTGAGCGATCGGATCTGGCGAGAAGTCGCCCTTCAGCCACCTGCCAAAAGGCGGGCGAGCAGCGGGACGATGAGCGCGGTGATGATGCCGTTGAGCCCGATCGCAAGCCCGCCGAAGGCCCCGGCGGTCTCGGAGCGGAGCAGGATTTGCGAGGTCGCGAGGCCGTGGCCGGCAGTGCCGGCGGCGAGCCCGATCGCGCGCCAATCGCTGATCCGCGCCCAGCGCAACAGCGGCAGCATGAGGACGCTCGCGGTGAGGCCGGTCAGAAGCACGAACACGGCGGCGAGCGAGGGCTGTCCGCCGATCGCCTCCGCAATGCCCATCGCAATCGGTGTCGTGACACTTTTCGGTGCGAGCGAAAGCACGACCAGGCGCGGCGCCGCGAACGCACGCGCGATCAGCATCGCGCTCACCGCCGAGGCCAGCGAGCCGGCCAGGATCGCCGGCAGGATGGCGCGGGCGGCAGCATGGATGCGGCGGAGATTGGCATACATCGGCACGGCGAGCGCGACCGTTGCCGGCCCGAGCAGGAAATGGACATATTGCGCGCCCTGGAAATAGACCGCGTAGGGAATGTGCCCCACTTCCACGATCAGCGCGAGGAGGACGATCGCCATCAGTACCGGGTTGGCGAGGGGATGGAAGCGAAGGCGCCGGGCGATCGCGGCGGCGAGGCTGTAGATCGCAAGCGTCGCGGTGAGGCCGAGAAGAGGCGTCGTCTCGAGATAGACCCAGAGGTGGAAGAGATGCCGCATGTCATTCCTCCGGCCGGGCGAGGCGCTGCATGACGAAGCCGGTGACGAGAAGCCCGGCGATGGTCGAGCCGAGCAGCGCCGCCGTGACGGCGAGCCAATTCTCGCCGAGCACGTCGAGTTCGGTGACGACGCCGACGCCGGCGGGAACGAAGAGCAGGCCGAGATGCGACAGCAACCCCTCCGCCGCCGTTTTCACGTCAGCCGGAGGCTGAGACCGCCCTTTCCGGCCACGAAATGCAAGCCCAGCGAGCAGGAGCAGCATCCCGAGCACTGGCCCGGGGATGGGGAGTTCGAGCCCGCGCGCGAGGATTTCGCCGATAAACTGGCATATGAGGAGAATGGTCAAGCCTCGCAGCATCGCGCATCCCCGAAGACAAAAGTTTTTTGGTTCTTTTTTGTCAAAAAAGAACCGCTTTGTCTTTTACGCCTACAACGCCCCGCCACGCCGGCCAGCCGCCGCGCCGAGGCGGAGCCGGAGCGCATTGAGCTTGATGAAGCCCTGCGCGTCGGCCTGGTTATAGGCGCCCTGGTCGTCCTCGAAGGTCACCACGCGCATCGAATAGAGGCTGTTCGGGCTTTCGCGGCCAACCACCGTCACATTGCCCTTATAGAGCTTGAGCCGCACCCGCCCGTTCACCGATCGCTGGCTCTCGTCGATCAGCGCTTGCAGCATGCGGCGTTCGGGGCTGAACCAGAATCCGTTATAAATCAACTCGGCATAGCGCGGCATCAGGCTGTCTTTGAGGTGGGCCGCTTCGCGGTCGAGCGTGATGCTTTCGATACCGCGATGGGCGGCGAGCAGGATGGTGCCGCCCGGGGTTTCGTAGATGCCGCGTGATTTCATGCCGACGAAGCGGTTCTCCACGAGGTCGAGCCGGCCGATGCCATTGGCCCGGCCGAGTTCGTTGAGCCGTGTGAGAAGGGCTGCCGGCGACAGGGCCTCGCCATCGATCGCGACCGGATCGCCGGCGGCAAAATCGATCGCGATGGTGGTCGCCCGGTCGGGGGCGTCTTCGGGGCTGATGGTGCGCTGATAGACCATTTCATCGGGTGGCAGCGCCGGATCTTCGAGGATTTTCCCCTCCGATGACGAATGCAGAAGATTGGCATCGAGAT
>JAKAQU010000317.1 GCA_021819535.1 Pseudomonadota bacterium
CCGATCTCTTGAGTTCCCATGCCGTATTGCGGTCGATGTTTCGTATCATTACCGTATCCTATCTCATCGGCGCGCCGGTCTTCATCCTGATGACGCTGAAATATGGTCTGGTCGGCGGCGCGTTCGGCGGCATGCTCGGCGGGATCCTTGAAATCAGCCTCATGACCTATGAGCTGTTCCGCCGCTATCATGTCGGGCTCTGGGCGTTTTTTATGCATCTCTGGCGGCCGGTTTTCGCCTCGGCGGCAATGACCCTGGTTTTGCTCATGAGCGGCTTTGCCCATCCGGGCGTGAGCGCGCCTGCGGCCGCGCAGACCGAGGCGCTGGTGGTTTTGGTCATCCTCGGGGTCATCACCTATGGCGCGGCGCTGCTGGCGGCCTGGCTCATCGCCGGAAGACCGCAAGGGGCGGAGACCGATCTCCTCGCCCTGATGCGGCCGGCACTCGCGAAACTCGGGATTGGGCGCGGCACCGCAGCAAAGGCCTGATCGCCGAAAACACTCTCCCTGCGAGGCGGCGAGATCACGGCACGGTCGCCGGATGGTCCTTGCGCCAGGCGGCGGCCTTGCGCTCGGCGTCGGCGATCTGATCCTCTGTCAGGCGCGCGGCGAGAACCCTGAGCGCCCGGCTCGCCCGGACATAAGTCTCACTCCCCTCCTCGGCGCCGGACTGGGCGATCGCGAACCATTGATAGGCGGTCTCATCCTCCTCGGCGACGCCATGGCCGCGGGCATAGGCGATGCCGAGTGCTGCGGCGGCGTCGAGATCGCCCTGCTCGGCCGCCTTCTTGAACCATGCCATCGCCTGCACGTAATCCTGCGTCTCCCCCCGCCCGCGCGCGTAGGCGAGGCCGAGATTGAACTCCGCTTCCGCATCCCCCGCCGCCGCGGCCTTCGCGAACCACGCGGCGGCCTTGCCGTCATCGGCATCGACGCCGCGGCCATGGGCGTAGGCGACACCGAGATTGAACGCCGCCTTGGCATCGTTCTTCGCCGCCGCTTTCTCGAACCACGCCACCGCCTTGGCGTCATCCTGCGCAACCCCGCGGCCATTGGCATAGGCAACGCCGAGCGCGGTCTCGGCCGGCGGATAGCCCTGCTGCGCCGCTTTCTCGAACCACGCCGCCGCCTTCGCGTCATCCTGCGCGACCCCGCGGCCATATTCGTAGCCGACGCCGACATCGAACTGTGCCATCGGATCGCTGATCTTGGCGTCGGGGACGGAATATTGCGCCCGAGCCGCGCCCGCGACCAAAATCAGGGGAAAGACGAAGACTGCGAGGATCAGGCGCATGGCGGCTCCTCTTGCGGGGTGGAAAGCAGATGCCGCACATTCACGCAAAGCGCGGCCAATCCGCAAGAGCGGCCGAGAGAGGGAGGGTAGCGCATGACATTCGCGGGGTTTCATCTCGAAACGCGGGCAATTCCCGGCGGGCCTCTCCGGCTTCGCCGCGGCGGCTCCGGCCCCCCGCTTCTCCTGCTCCACGGCAACCCGCAAACCCACATGATGTGGGCAAAAATCGCCCCGGCGCTGGCAACGCGGTTCGAGGTGATCTGCCCCGATCTACGCGGCTATGGCGGCAGCTTCAAGCCGCCGCCGAGCGCCGATCACGCAGCCTACGCCAAGCGGGAAATGGCTCGCGACATGGTCGAATTGATGGCCGCACTCGGGCATGAGCGGTTCCAGATCGGCAGCCATGACCGCGGCGCCCGCACGGCCCACCGCCTGGCACTCGACCACCCTGAACGTGTCGAGCGGCTCGCCGTGCTCGACATCATTCCGACCATCGCCCATTTCGAGCGCACCGACATGCGGTTCGCGCTCGGCTATTATCATTGGTTCTGGTTCGCGCAGCCGCACCCCTTCCCCGAAAAGCTGATCAACACCGCGCCCGAACTCTGGTTCAGATCCCATGTTAGCCGTGGCGGGGATGCGATGCCGGCCTTCTTTTCGCCGGAAGCCGCGGCGGATTATCTTGCCGCCGCGCGTGATCCGGCAATGATCAGCGGCATGTGCGAGGATTATCGTGCCGCCGCCAGTATCGATCTCGTCCACGACCGCGAGAGCCGCGCCGCCGGCGTGAAAATCCGCTGCCCGCTGCTCGCGCTCTGGGGGGCGCGCAATTTCGTCGGGCGGCTCTACGACCCGCTCGCGATCTGGCGCGACTATGCCGAAGGCGACGTGAGCGGCGGGCCCGTCGATTGCGGCCATTACCTCGCCGAAGAGGCGCCGGACGCGGTGCGGGATGCGTTCTTACGGTTTTTCCGATAAAAAAGACGCGGTGTCCCCTTATCGGGCCGGAAGGGCCGCTACATCTTCGCGATCAAAGCGTCGAGAATCTGGATCGCGGTGCTGTTTTGGCCGGAGGCAAGAGCTTGCAGGGCCTTGCTGATCTCGCCGACCGAAGGATCGCTGATCGCGCTGCCCGCCTGTGAGGGCGCGACATCGCGGGTGAGAAGGCGGCTTTCGGCACGCTCCAGCGCTTCCTGAGCGAGACCTTTCTTGCCGCCGGCGAGCGCATTCCGCGCCGCTTTGAGATAGCTGAGCGCGCTGTCGTTCGGCACTTGCGGGATCGGAAGCTTGCCGGCAAGGCCGCTTTGCGACGCCGCACCGCCGAGCAGCGACCCTGCATCCTGCATGAGTGAGGCGCCGCCCGTTTGCGCCCACGCCGGGGCGGCAGCCAGAATTCCGCTCAACAGCGGCAAGGCAAGATAGGATGCGCGCATGAATGGTTCCTCCTTCTGATGATTATGCCAGTCAAAGACAAAAAACTTCTTTTTCTGAAGAAAAAGAAGCAAAAAGACTTTTATGCGTTAGGATAGCATGCCTCCCATCGCCTGACGCATGAAAAAACGCTTGAGCGGCGGCAAGCGATGGACCAGGGCGATGCCGGCATCCCGGGCGAGGCGAAGCGGCGGAATGTCGTTGCTGAACAGACGGTCGAGCGCATCGGTCGCCGCCAGCATCAGGAGATTGTCGGGCCGTCGCGCCCGCTGATAGCGCCGGAGCAGCGCCGGATCACCAGGGTCGTCGCCGTCTCTGTGCGCGGCGATGAGGAGATCGGCAAGCACGATGGCGTCGCGGAAGCCGAGATTGAGGCCCTGGCCGGCGATCGGGTGGATGCCATGCGCGGCATCGCCGACGAGGACGAGGCGCTGATCGAAATAACGATGGGCGTAGAGCGCCGAGAGCGGATAGAGCCAGCGCCGGCCGATCGGTCGGATGGCGCCGAGATGATCGCCGAGCCGGCGAGCGATTTCAGCGCCGAACGCCGCGTCATCGAGCGTCATGATATGCCGTGCCGGCGCCGTCCGCTCCGTCCATACGATCGCCGAGACGTGTTCGGCTTCCTCGTTCGCCGCCATCGGCAGTTGCGCGAAGGGGCCGGCAGGGAGGAAATGTTCGAGCGCGGTCTCTCGATGCGGATACTCATGCGCGATGGCGGCGACGATGCCGCTCTGGTGGTAGGGAAAGCGCGTCACCGGAATCCGCGCCTGGCGCCGAAGCGGGCTTTCGCGCCCCTCGGCCGCGACGACGAGGCGGCAGGAAAGACGCGGCCCATCCTTGATCATGATCTCGGCGCCGTGTTCGGCGCGGGTGATCGTGGTCTCGGCGGGGGCAAAGACATGGAGCGGATGCTCCCGGCGCGGCGGCTCGGCGAGTGCCGCGTTCATCAGATC
>JAKAQU010000318.1 GCA_021819535.1 Pseudomonadota bacterium
TGGCACCACACCGGACGGCGGTGCCGGCGGCGGCGGCGATGGCACGGTGTTTTCCTATAGCGCCTCGGGCGGGCTTCAGACGCTCGCGAGCTTCACCGGCAGCCCCAACGGCGCCAGCCCTTCTTCCGGCCTCATCGATGTCAACGGCACGCTCTATGGCACCACCTTGGGTGGCGGCAGCGCCGGTGCAGGCACGGTGTTTTCCTATAGCGCGAGCGGCGGGCTTCAGACGCTCGCGAGCTTCACCGGGGCCAACGGCGCCAATCCCTATGCCGGCCTTCTCGATGTCGGCGGCATGCTCTATGGCACCACCTCGAGCGGCGGCGGCGGCAGCGATGGCACATTGTTTTCCTTCGATCCCCAGAGCAATACGATCACCACGCTCGTGACCTTCAACGGCGGCAACGGCGCTAGTCCCCATGCCGGCCTCATCGATGTCGGCGGCATGCTTTACGGCACCACCTACGAGGGTGGCAGCAACGGCGATGGCACGCTGTTTTCCTATAGCGCCTCGGGCGGGCTTCAGACGCTCGTGAACTTCACCGGCACTAACGGCGCCGAACCCTGGGCCGGCCTCATCGATGTCGGCAACGCGCTCTATGGCACCACCGAGGTCGGCGGCAGCGGCGGCCAGGGCACGATCTTTTCCTATAGCCTGAACACGGCCGAGAGCGTCCCCGAGCCGGCCTCGCTCACCCTTCTCGGCGCCGGGATCGCGGGGCTTGCGCTCGCGCGCCGGCGGCGGGCGGGGTGAGGGGGCCGCGCCCAGAATAAAAGTTTTTTGGTTCTTTTTTACAAAAAAGAACCCCTGTTTCGTTGCTTACTCCCCGCATGTCTGCAAGAAATCGAAGACGTTCTCGTTGCTCTTGGTTTTCCGATCCGGGAGATCGTCGGCTCCGGCGGCGGTGAGACCAAGGGCACCCAGCGCTTGCGCCATGCGCTCACCGAGAAAGCTTGGCGCAAGGCTCGATTCGTCATCAAGAAAATCATCAACGACAAGGAACGCGAATCCCAATCGCATGAGATCGACCACGTTCGCGTGGTGGAAGGGGTTGGCACGCTGGCGCTCGAAATCGAGTGGAACAACAAGGATCCGTTCTTCGATCGCGATTTGGAAAATTTCAAGCGCTTGCATGCGGAGGGCGCGATCAGCGCCGGCATCCTCATCACCCGTGGCGAGAGCTTGCAGGGTGCGTTCATCGATCTCGTGGAAGAGTTCGGAGTGCGCGAAAATCTCCACTCCGTCGAGGATTTGGCGCGTCTCGATCTCGCGCCGAGCGCGCGGCAAAAAGAAGACTACGCGCGCCGGCAGCGCCGCGGCAACAAGCCCTTTGTCCGCAGCTGGGCGGAAAGCTTCGTCGCCGACAAATTCGGCGCCGCGACGACGCATTGGCGGAAACTCCAGGACCGGGTGCAGCGCGGCGTCGGCAGCCCTTGCCCGCTGCTTCTCATCGGGTTGCCGGCAGGCATCGTCAGCCGTTGATATCGAGCAACTCCATCTGCCGCGCCGCTTGCGAGTGATGGGCGTAGGTTTTCCAGCGAGGGTGATAGGTCTCGTCCGCCTCGTTACCCCAAACCATCCAGCCCGGGCGCACGCCGCGACCGAATAATTCGAGATAGGGGCCAGGAGAGCAGGACTCGATCAGCGCGTATTGCTCGTCGGGCTTGCGCGAATGCTCGCGTTTGCGGCTGCCGATATAGTTCACCTGCCGACGGCCCGGGGCCAGCGTGCGCGCGTTCTTGCCGCGCACGCCAAACAGCAGCAATTCGGTGACGTTACGGAAATAGAATCCAACGCCCCGCCCATCTGAGCCACCATCCTTGCGCAGTTTGTGCCAGACGATATTGCTTTTGTAGGCGAACCCCCAGGCCGCCATGACCTGCAACCCCTCGGGCAGCAACGCATTCGGCACCCAAAGATAGAGATGCGCGGTGTCGGCCACGACGCGCGCCGTCGGCAGCGCCGCGATTTGCTCCGTGGTCAACGTGCCATAGCGCGACAGCCGGCGGTGCTCCGGCGCCATTTTGCCGGTGCGATTGATGAAGCGCCAAGGCGGATCGGCGAGAATCGTTGCGAAACGATGATCACCGATACTCACCAAAAGATCCGCAGCGGGATCGACGGCGTTGGACGGCATGACATTCTCCCAAGGCCACGCGCGGCAGGTGTCGCGACTCTATCGCAGTGTCCTAGATCCATGACTCCGCTGCAACCACGTCTTTCGCGGCACGCCTCGGATAGCCAAGGCGGCTCTATTTTACAAGAATTGTTCTTTTTTGAAAAAAAGAACCAAAAAACTTTTGTCCGGTTCAGGTAGCTCATTCTCGCCCGCTTGACGGAGACGCCATAGCCAGTAGCCTCGTGGCAAAGGGGAGGACGCGACCATGGCCGAGACGGGTGAGGCGGCGGAGGGGCCGCTTTTCGGCGTGCGGGTGTTGGAGTTGGCGGGGATCGGGCCGGGGCCGCTCGCCGCCATGCTGCTCGCCGATCTCGGTGCCGAGGTGATCCGCATCGACCGCCCGGGCGAGACGCTCTCGCGCTTGCCGCCCGAGCGTGACCCGACGCGGCGCGGGCGGCGCGGCCTCATCCTCGATCTCAAGCGGGCGGAGGCGGTCTCGGTGCTGCTCCGCCTCGTCGAGGGCGCCGATATTCTGATCGAGGGATATCGCCCCGGGGTTGCCGAGCGTCTCGGCTGCGGCCCCGAGATCTGTCTCGCGCGCAACCCGCGCCTCGTCTATGGCCGCATGACCGGCTTCGGCCAGGATGGGCCGCTCTCCCAGGCGGCGGGGCATGATCTCACCTATATCGCGCTGGCAGGTGCCCTCCACGGCATCGGGCGCGCGGGCGAGGCGCCGGTGCCGCCGCTCAATCTCGTCGGCGATTATGGCGGCGGCGCGATGTTCCTGGTCTTCGGCCTGCTTGCCGCCCTCATCGCGCGCGGGCGCTCCGGGCGCGGGCAGGTGGTGGATGCCGCGATGGCCGAGGGGGCGGCGCTCCTGATGACGCCGTTTTACGGCCTTCTCGCGGCCGGCCTCTGGCGTGATGCGCGGGGCGAAAACCTGCTCGATGGCGGGGCGCCGTTCTATGACAGCTACCGCACCGCGGATGGGCGTTATCTCGCCGTCGCCGCCATCGAGCCGAAATTCTTCGCCGAACTCGCGCGCCTGATCGGGCTTTCCGAGGAGGATGTCGCCCGCCAATACGACCGCGCCCATTGGCCGGCGCTCCGCGCCCGGATCGCCGCCATCATCGCCGAAAAACCCCGCGCCGAATGGGTTGCCCTGCTCGAAGGGAGCGACGCTTGCGCGCATGGCGTGCTCAGCCTCGCCGAGGCGCCGCATCATCCGCACAATGTCGCGCGGCGGAGTTTCATCGAGATCAATGGCGTGACCCAGCCGGCGCCGGCGCCGCGCTTCAGCCGGACGCAACCACCCGCGCCGCGCCCGCCGATGCCGCCCGGCGCCGAGAGTGATGCCATTCTCGCCGAAGCCGGGCTCGACCCCGCCGCCCTTCGCGCCGCCGGCGTGCTCGGCTGAGAGGGCAGGGCAGGGGCTTTGCCCCTCTACGGGGTATAGTGATATCCAGAATGAGAGCCAATTTTGTCAGCACTCACGGATTTGCGATATGATAGCCGGTGGTGCATTGGTCTCGGTATCGGCAGCACCATCAAACGCTCGC
>JAKAQU010000319.1 GCA_021819535.1 Pseudomonadota bacterium
GGCTGCGGTCTATCGCGTGCTGGGTTTGGCGGTCGTGCTGGGTTTGGGGCTCGCGCTCGCCCCGGCGCGCGCGCACGCCCAAATGGAAAGTCGTGAGGCCATCCAGTTGCAGAACCAGATCCTCAGTCTGCGCCATGATCTGGAGGCGCTGCAAAACGGGGGTGGCGGCTCGGCGCTCGGAGCCGCGAAACACGGATCAGGCGGCACGGGAGCGGCGAGCAGTGATCTTTTGACCCAGTTACTCGACCGGGTAAGCTCGCTCGAAGACCAGGTGCGGCAATTGCGCGGCCATGTCGATGAGCTGACCAATCAGGCGGCGCAGCAGAAGGCCGATCTCACGAAAGAGATCGACGATCTGAAATTCCGCCTCGATGAGACGGAGGGCGGCAAGCATCCGGCGGCGGCGGAGACACCGGCGGCCGAGGAAAAAGCGCCGCCGCCGAGCACGAGCCCGCCGCCCGCCCCGCTCGGCACATTGCCCGTGCCGCCGGAGACGCCGCCGGCCAATGACGCGAAGCCGGGGGCCGCGGCCAAGGAGGGGGCAGCGAAACCGCCGGCCAAGCCGACCGCCGATAGCTTCCTCCAGGAAGGCCGCGCCGCCTATGTCCGTCACGACTACGCGGCAGCGCAGGAGGCGGCCGAGCAGGCGCTGGCGGCCAAGGGCGGGCCCCAGGGAGGGTCTAAGGGAGGGTACGCCGTCGATGCCCATTATCTGCTCGCCCAATCGCTCGCCGCGCAGCGCCAGTTCCAGAAGGCAGCCCTCGCTTTCGATGATACGTATAAAGCGGCGCCGACCGGCCCGCGCGCGCCGGAGGCTTTGCTGGGCCTCGCCGAGTCGCTGAACGCGCTCAATGCCAAGCCGGCCGCCTGTCAGACGCTGGCCAAATTCGCCAAGGAATTTCCGACCGCGCGCCAGCCGCTCCGCGATCGCGCTCAGGCGCTGCGCCAGCGTGCCGCCTGCGGCTGAGCCCAGGATCACGCCAAACTTCGACGCGGCACCGCTCGGGGAGGCGGAATTCGCCGCCCTGATGGACCCGCTCGGCCCGTTTGGCGCGTGCCCGCGTCTCGCCCTCGCGGTCTCGGGCGGGGCCGACAGCATGGCGCTCGCGCTTCTCGCGGCGCGCTGGCTCCGGGCGCGGGGCGGCTCGGCTTTCGCGATCGTCATCGATCACGGCTTGCGCCCCGAAGCCTCGGCCGAGGCCGCGCTGACCGAGGCGAGGCTCGCGGATCGCGGGATCGCGACGCGGCGCATTCGGCTCAAAGGTCTCGCACCCGGGCCGGGGATCGCCGAGCGGGCGCGGGTCGCGCGGATGGCAGCACTCGCGGCGGCAGCACGTGAGGGGGGTGCAGCCCATCTCCTCCTTGCCCATCATGCCGGCGATCAGGCGGAGACGCTTCTGATCCGCGCTCTTTCGGCAAGCGGCCCGGTCGGGCTCGCCGGCATGGCGTCCTGGCGCCTCGCGCCCGCGGGTGAGGTCGTGCTGCTCCGCCCCCTCCTCGCCATCCCGCCCGAGCGCCTCCGCGCGACTTTGCGCGCGGTCGGGCAGGCATGGGTCGAGGATCCCTCGAATGCCGACCCGCGGGCACTCCGCGCCCGGCTCCGCCCACACGCGGCGATGCCGGCGCGCCGGGAAGGTCTGCTCGCCGCCGCCGCCGCGCGCAGCGCCGGGCGGGAGGCGATGGATACCGCCATTGCCGCGATCCTCGCCGAACGCGCCACCCTCTATCCCGAAGGCTACGCCCTGCTCGCGCCCGGCGCGATCGCGGCGGAGGCGTTGGGAGCCCTCCTGCGCATGCTCGGCGGGCGCGCCTATCCGCCGCCCTCGCGCGCGCTCGCGGCACTTGCCGCCGCGCCGAAACCGGCAACCCTCGCCGGGGTTCGCCTCATGCCGGCCGGGCGGCATGGCAGCGGGCGGTTTCAGGGCGGCCTTCTTCTGCTGCGCGAGGCAGCTTCACTCGCGCCGGCGGTAGCGGCCGGCCCGGGTGCGTTCTGGGACGGGCGGTTTCGCCTCGGCGAGGTATCATCCTGGCCCGCGGGTGCGACCTTCGGCCCGCTCGGTGCCGTCGGGCGGCGGCATTTCCCCGCCGCGAGACATCTTCCGGCCGCGGTTCTCCCGACCTTGCCCGCGCTCCGTCTTGCCGAAAGCCTGATCGTGCCGCATCTTGCCTGGCCCGACGTCGCGGTCGCGGCGCGCTATCCGGTGATGTTCACCCCGCTCATCCCGGCGTCAGAGCAGAATTGACCAAGTTTAAACCGGATTGGGGCAGGCTTCATCGGTTTCGGTGTCGATTGGGGATGCGAAATCGCCGGCGGCACCCTATGTTCCTTGCTTGGACCGGCCCGGAGAGTGGCTCGCGCGGGGTCGGGGCGGATATGGCGGGCCGGCTCGCGGGCCAGGCTTTTGGCCTCAGGATCGGATCAGAATGAGCAATTTCGGACGCAATCTGGCGCTCTGGGTGGTGATCGCCCTGCTATTGGTGGTGTTGTTCAATCTTTTTCAGCCCAATTCCGGGCGCCAGGCGGCGAACCAGGTCGCCTATTCGGACTTCATCGCCGACGTCAATGCCGGTCATGTCCGCGACGTGGTGATCCAGGGCCGTACCGTCACCGGCCAGCTCGCCGATGGCCGCGCCTTCCAGACCTACACGCCCGAGGATCCGAGTCTCGTGCAGCGTCTGACGGACAAGGGTGTGCGGGTGATCGCCAAGCCCGAGGATAGCGACGTCAACCCGCTGCTGCATTACCTCCTCTCCTGGTTCCCGATGCTGCTTCTGATCGGTGTCTGGGTGTTCTTCATGCGCCAGATGCAGGCCGGCGGCGGCCGTGCCATGGGGTTCGGCAAATCGCGGGCGCGGTTGCTCACCGAAAAACAGGGGCGCGTCACCTTCGAGGATGTCGCCGGCATCGACGAAGCCAAGGACGAGTTGCAGGAAATCGTCGAATTCCTCAAGGATCCGCAGAAATTCCAGCGCCTCGGCGGCAAGATCCCGAAAGGCTGCCTCCTCGTCGGCCCGCCCGGCACCGGCAAGACGCTGCTCGCCCGCGCCATCGCCGGCGAGGCCAATGTGCCGTTCTTCACCATCTCGGGCTCCGATTTCGTCGAAATGTTCGTCGGCGTCGGCGCCTCGCGCGTGCGTGACATGTTCGAGCAGGGCAAGAAAAACGCCCCCTGCATCATTTTCATCGACGAAATCGACGCCGTCGGCCGCCATCGCGGTGCTGGCCTCGGCGGCGGCAATGACGAGCGCGAGCAGACGCTGAACCAGCTCCTGGTCGAGATGGACGGGTTCGAATCGAACGAGGGCGTGATCCTGATCGCCGCGACCAACCGCCCCGATGTTCTCGACCCGGCCCTTCTCCGCCCAGGCCGCTTCGACCGCCAGGTGGTGGTGCCGAACCCGGACGTGAACGGGCGCGAAAAGATCCTGCGCGTGCATATGCGCAAGGTGCCGCTCGCCGCCGACGTCGATCCCCGCGTCATCGCCCGCGGCACCCCCGGTTTTTCCGGCGCCGATCTCGCCAATCTTGTCAACGAGGCGGCCCTGCTCGCCGCCCGCCAGGGTCGCCGCGTCGTCTCCATGAACGAGTTCGAGAATGCCAAGGACAAGGTGATGATGGGCGCCGAGCGGCGCAGCATGGTGATG
>JAKAQU010000320.1 GCA_021819535.1 Pseudomonadota bacterium
GCAGTTTTCATTCGATCGTCGACCTGCAAGCCGCCATCAACCGCTATCTCGCCGAACATAACGCCGACTCGCCGAACATAACGCCGAGCCCAAGCCTTTCGTCTCGAAGGCAGCAGCCGCCTCAATCCTGGCCAAGCTCGATAGAATGCCCGTATTCTCGAAATGAATAAGAGCAATAACCGGTCCGTGAGCAGGACGGGCTGGTCACAAAAACTAGCTTGGACTACACTGTTATCGGCTCGTGTCGTGACTGGGTCGCGAGGAGAGAGGGAGGAAGCCGCATGCCATTCGAGACCATACTGTATGAAGAAGACGGCCCGATCGGCACTATTACGCTGAACCGTCCCGACGACGCCAACATGTTTAACGTTACGATGTGCCACGAGATCCGCGATTGCATAAACGCCATCCGGCGTGAGACCCGCACCCGTGTCATCGTACTGACCGGTGCCGGAGACCGGTTCTTCTGCATCGGCGGGCGCAAGCAGGGGATGGAAGACACTACCCTCTATGCTGGGACACTGCCGACGCTGGAGATGTACGAAGCGATCGAGAAGCTGCAGAAGCCGGTCATCGCGGCGGTGAATGGTTACGCGGTCGGCGGCGGCAATGTGCTGCAAATGGTCTGCGACGTCACCATCGCCAAGGAAAGCGCGATCTTTCGCCAGGTCGGGCCGATGATGGGCAGTTTCGATGCCGGCTACGGCACCTGGTATCTTGAGGATCTGGTCGGCAAGAAGCGGGCGAAGGAGATCTGGTTCGCCAATCCCCGTATCACCGCGCGCGAGGCGCTGGCAATGGGGCTCATCAACCGCGTGGTCCCCGACGCCGAACTGCGCCCAGCGGCGCGGGCCTTCGCGCTCGAGATCGCCGAGCGCGGCGCTTTTGCCCTGGCTGCGGTCAAAGGCGCGTTCAACGCCCGCCATGGCGGCGTCGCCGGACTCTCGCGCCTTGCGCATGATCTCTTGCTCCGAGCTTATCTTGAGAGCGAGGAAAGTCACGAGCTGGCCAGCGCCTTCGCCGCCAAGCGTCCGCCAAACCCTGAGAAATTCGGTCATTGAGGGGGGTATGCGGCCCTTTCTCACCCTCCACCACCCCGCCGCGGCGCGCCGCCATTACGCCGCCGGGCTGTGGCGAGACGAGACGTTGCATGATTTGATGGAGCATCACCGGGCGGCGCGGCCGGGCCAGGTTTGTGCCCGCGATGGGCGCCGCGCCCTGACCTGGGACGAGCTCGCGACGTGGGTGGATGGGGTTGCGGCACATCTCCGCAGTCTCGGCCTCACGCAGGGGGACACAGTGTCGCTCTGGCTTTCTAACCGGCTGGAAGCGGTGGTGACTTTTCTTGCTTGTTCGCGCGAAGGCTTCGCCTGCAACCCGTCGCTCCATCGCAGTCATACCGCGGCCGAGATCGAGGCTCTGCTGAGCCGGCTGACGACGCGGGTTCTGATTACTGAGGCTGGATATGGCACCGACAAGATCGGTGATCCCGAGCGCCGCTTCGGCGCCCTCGCCACGGTGCTGACGCCGGAAAATTTCCCGGCGCCGGCGCCGGCCCCGGCGAAACCGCCCGCTGATCCCGATCGCGTCGTCTATCTCGCCTTCACCTCCGGCACCACCGCAGCGCCGAAATGCGTGATGCACTCCGACAACACCCTCCTCGCTAATGCCCGAGACCTAGTGCGGGATTGGGGGCACGGAGAAGAGACACGGATTCTGACCCTCTCGCCGCTTTCGCACCACATCGCCTGGGTCGCGGTGGCACAATGGCTGGTTGCCGGCGGTATGCTGGTCGTAGATGATCCGCCGGCCGGCATGTCGCGTTTCGACTGGCTGCTCGCCACTGAAGCGGATTACGTCCTCGGCGTTCCCACCCATGCGATGGACATCCTCGCCGAGCAGCGTGCCCGCGCGCTGCCTCGGCTCGGCGCGGTACGAGTGTTCTACATGGCTGGCGCGCCGATCCCGCCGAGCACCGCCGAAGCCTTTGTCGCCCAAGGCGTCGTGCCGCAAAACGTCTACGGCATGACCGAGAATTCCTCCCATCACTACACCCACCCCGACGACCCGATGGCGACGGTGATCAACTCCTGCGGGCGTGGCGGGCGCGCCTACGAGGTAGCGATCTTCGACACCAATGACCGCGATCGCCGCCTTCCAGCCGGTGAAGTGGGCGAGATCGGTGGGCGTGGGGCAGCGCTGATGCTCGGCTATTTTGGCGACCAAGCAGCGACCGCGGCAAGCTTCAACCGCGACGGTTGGTTTATGTCCGGCGATCTCGGCATGCTCGATGCCGCCGGCAACCTTATTATCAAGGGGCGCTTGAAGGATCTGATCATTCGCGGCGGCCATAACATCCACCCAGCCCATATCGAAGCGCTCGCCATTCGCCACCCCGCTGTGCAGCGGGCTGCAGCACTCGCGGTACCAGATGAGCGGCTCGGCGAAAAGGTCTGCCTCGCGGTGATCGGCGAGATCGCGCCGGCGGCGATGCTCGCCCATCTCGCCGCCGAGGGACTCTCACGCTACGACATGCCCGAATACATGCTGACAATGGAGGTTTTTCCGCAGACAGCTAGCGGTAAGATCCTGAAGCGCGAGATCGCGGCGATGCTAGCGCGCGGTGAACTGGCCCCAACTCCGATACGGTATCGGCCGGGACAAACCCTAGACCAGGAGGCGGTATAATGCCCGTTCATCTCGAACGTCGCGGCGCCGCCACAATCCTGACCCTTGACCGAAAGGAAGCGCTGAATGCACTTTCCTTTGCGGTTCTGGAAGAGATCGACGGCCGTTTCGATGAGGTCGTGGCCAGCGATGCTCGCGCCCTGATCGTTACCGGCGCCGGTCCGCGCGCCTTTTGCGCCGGCGCTGACATCAAAGAACTTCGCTACCGCGGCCTATTAGCCGAGCGGCGCGGCACTGAGCGCGGCCAGCAGATTTTTGCCCGACTCGACAGCCTGCCGATACCCTCCATTGCCGCGATTAATGGTTATGCGTTCGGCGGCGGATTGGAATTGGCACTCGCATGCACCTTCCGCCTTGCGACCCGGACGGCGAAGCTTGGCTTTCCTGAAATCAAGCTCGGGCTCATCCCTGGTTATGGCGGCACGCAGCGCTTGCCACGTATTGTTGGTGAAGCGCGGGCGTTGGAGATAATCATGACTGGGCGAACGGTGGATGCTGAGGAGGCCGCGCAGATCGGTCTCGTTTCGAAACTAATAGAAGGGGACCCTGTCGACGCCGCTCTAGCCTTTGCCGCGCAATTCACCGGCTATGGCCTGCCCGCGCTGGGCTTTGCCCGTGCCGCTGTGCAGCGCGCGCGGGCAGTCTCGCTCACCGAGGGGTTGCAGATCGAAGCAGATCTCTCCACCCTTGCCTTCCGGACCGCAGATGCCGAGGAAGGTATGGCGGCGTTCATCGAGAAGCGGCCGGCGCGGTTCAGCGATGCTTGAGCGCAACCACCTCCCGACACGTGGGCAGATCATCGTCACCGGTGCGAGCCGCGGCATCGGGGCCGCTATCGCATGCGATCTGGCCGAGCGCGGGTACCGCGTCGCCGGCCTGTCGCGAAGCGGTTCGAGCAGCGCCGGCACCGGTTATGCCTGTGACGTGACGGACGAGGCCGCGCTCCAT
>JAKAQU010000321.1 GCA_021819535.1 Pseudomonadota bacterium
CCGGGTCGCAGCGCCGCCATTCGCCGTTCGGGACACTCTCCCCGGTGAGCGTCAGGATGAACCCCCAATGCGCGACCACCAGAACCTCCCGCCAATCCGCGAGAGCCGCGATCTCGGCGCGGAAGCGGGCGGCGCGGCCGGTGATGCTCTCGCGCGTCTCCTCCATCGCCGGCCACCAGATTTCATCGAGCGCGGAAAAATCATGCCCCGGCCAGGCGCGCGCCAATTCGCTCGCCGGCGTGCCGATGTCGCAGGTGAAGGCGTAACGCTCGCGCACCAAAGGCGAGACGATGGCGGGCACGCCGAGCCGGCGGATGATCGGCTCGGCGGTCTGCAAGGCGCGGGTATAGGGCGAGACGATGACGCGGCGGATCGGCTCATGGGCCAGGCTCTCGGCCGCCTGCTCGGCCTGGGCGTGGCCGAGCGGGGTCAGCGCCGGATCGGGAATCCCCGGGTCGCGCCGGGTCGCGGTGAAATGGGCGTTGAACAGGCTCTGGCCGTGGCGGAGCAGGATCATGCGCGCGAAAGAAACCCGACCAGCCGCTCGGCCTCGGCGACGATCGGATCGGCGATCGCTGCCGCACGCAGAGCCCCCGCCCTGAGCATCGCCTCTATCGCGCCGGGATCGGCGAGCAGGCGGCGGGTTTCGGCGGCGATCGGCGCGAGATGGGCGATGACCAGTGCTGCCAGCGCCTCCTTGAAGGCGCCGAACCCCTTGCCGCCATGCTCGGAAAGAACCGAGGCGGCCGGAAGATCGGCCAGCGCCGCGTAAATCCCGACCAGATTGCGCGCCTCCGGCCGCCCTTCCAGCCCCCGGGGCTCGCTCGGCAATGGCTGCGGATCGGTCTTGGCGCGGCGGATCTTGAGCGCGATCGCATCGTTGTCGTCGGTGAGATTGATGCGCGACTGCTCGGAAGGGTCGGATTTCGACATCTTCTTCGTGCCATCCCGCAAGCTCATCACCCGCGCCGCCGGGCCCAGGATCAGCGGCTCGATCGCCGGGAAGAAATCGACGCCATAATCATGGTTGAATTTCTGCGCGATGTCGTTGGCGAGTTCGAGATGCTGCTTCTGATCGTCGCCGACCGGAACCCGGGTCGCGTGATAGGCGAGAATGTCGGCAGCCATCAGATTGGGATAGACATAAAGCCCGGCTGAGACCGCCTCGCGGTCCTTGCCCGCCTTGTCCTTGAACTGCGTCATCCGGTTGAGCCAGCCGAGGCGCGCGACGCAGTTGAAAATCCAGGCGAGCTGCGCATGCGCGCGCACCGCCGATTGATGGAACAGGATGTGCCGCGCAGGGTCGATGCCGCAGGCGATCAGGCTCGCCGCCATCTCACGGGTTTGTGCTGCGAGCGCCCGCGGCTCCTGCCAGACGGTGATGGCGTGGAGATCGACGATCGAGAAAATGCACTCATGCCCCTCCTGGAGGCGCACCCAGTTGCGTAGCGCGCCGAGATAATTGCCGAGTGTGGGCACGCCCGAGGGCTGGATGCCGGAGAAGATGCGGGGGAGGGGAGGTGTTTCGTTCATGGCCGCCCCCTTTTCCGGCCTCTTGCCGATGTGGTCAACCCGGGTTACGCCTTTTCCAGATCAGGGAGATTGCGGGCATGAGTGAGGGGAAACGTTTCGCGGGCCAAGGCGCTATCATCACCGGCGGGGCGTCCGGCATCGGGCTCGCCGCGGCCCGGCGGCTCGCCGCCGAGGGGGCGCGGGTTTGCCTCTGGGACAAGGAGGCGGCGGCGCTGGCGGCGGCGAAAGCCGAGATCGGGCAGGCGGCGGAGACCATCGCCGTCGATGTCACCGACGCCGCCGCGGTGGAGAAAGCCGCCGAGGCGAGTGCGGCGCTGCTCGGCCGGGTCGATGTCCTGGTCGCGAGCGCCGGCATCTCCGGCCCCAACGCGCCGACCTGGGAATATCCGCTGGAGGCCTGGCGGAGGGTGATCGATATCAACCTCAACGGCGTCTTTCATTGCTGCCGCGCCGTGGTGCCGCTCATGCGCGCCACCGATTACGGGCGCATCGTCAACATTGCCTCGATCGCCGGCAAGGAGGGCAACCCCAACGCGTCCGCCTATTCGGCCTCGAAGGCGGCGGTGATCGGGCTCACCAAATCGCTCGGCAAGGAGCTTGCGAACACCAATATCCGCGTCAACTGCATCACCCCGGCGGCGGTGCGGACAGCGATTTTCGACCAGATGACCGAGCAGCATATCAACTACATGCTCTCGAAAATCCCGCTCGGGCGCTTTGGCGAAGTGGACGAGATCGCCTCCCTGATCGCCTGGCTCGCCTCGCGCGAGGCGAGTTTTTCCACTGGCGCGGTGTTCGATATCTCCGGCGGCCGGGCCACTTATTGATACAGTAGTTTTCAGGACAAGAAAAAATAGTTCTTTTTTGAAAAAAAGAACCAAAAAACTTTTATCCTGAAGGCAGTGCCGTAGGCACTGCCGGTGCCGAGGAAGGTGTCGCTCCGAAGGGACGGAAAGAAAGTCTTTTTGCTTCTTTTTCTTCAGAAAAAGAAGAATCCCTTTTTATAATTCATCTCTCACGTTCCGGCCGCGGCTAGCGATCCGGCTTTCACCCACCATGCCGGCGGCAAATGCCGCGCTGCGGTTTCGGCTTCGGAAGCGCCGGCGAAGAGGGCGAAACACGTCGCCCCCGAGCCGCTCATGCGGGCGAGCAAAACCCCGGGCAGAGCGCGCAACGCAGCCAGCGCGTCGCCCACCTGTGGGCGGAGCGCGATCGCCGGGGCTTCGAGATCATTGCCGAGGCCCGCGAGATCGGCGGCCATGGCGGCGGCATCGTTCCAGCCGGCGGGAAGGGGAGGGGCCTCCGAAAACGCCCCATCCCGGCGGGCGAAAACCTCTTTGGTGGGAAGCGCGATCCCCGGGTGGCAGAGCAGGATCCCGGCTTCGGGCAGGCGCGGCGGCGGGGCGAGGTCGGTGCCGATCCCCGTCATCCGCGCCGGCCGCGCGAACAGGCAAACCGGCACATCGGCGCCGAGCCGGGCGGCGATCGCCGCGAGATCGCAGCCTTCCACCCGCCAGAGCCGCGTGAGCAGCCGGAGCGCTGCCGCGGCGTCGGCCGAGCCGCCGCCGATCCCGGAGGCGACCGGAAGCCGTTTTTCCAATGTCAGCGCAGCGCCGGGCACATCGCGGGCGGAAGCGGCGAGCGCCCGTGCCGCCGCGAGCACGAGATTATCCTCCCCCCCATTATCCTCCCCCCCTGCGAGATCGGCGGCAAACGGGCCGGTGAGGTCGAGCGACAACGCCGAGGCTGGGCGTGCATGCAGACGATCGCCGATATCGGGGAAAACGGCGAGACTGTCGAGCAGATGATAGCCGTCGCCCCGCCGGCCGATGATGTGGAGGTAGAGATTGACCTTGGCCGGGGCGAACTCGCTCGACGCATCGGCGCCGGCGTTCAATGCGCCTCCTTCTCGGCGGTGTTGGCGGTGCCGTTGCCGGGGATATTGGCCTGTTTGAGCCGTGCTTCGATCCGCGCCGCCTCGTCGGCGTCGGGCTTGAAGGTGAGGGCGAGGCGCCATTGATAGGTCGCCTCCAGCTTGCGCCCGGCCGCCCAGAGCGCATCGCCGAAATGCCCGTTGATCGTCGCATCCTCGGGTT
>JAKAQU010000322.1 GCA_021819535.1 Pseudomonadota bacterium
GCTCGTCGCGGCGCGTGAGCGGATGGGCTGGACGCTTCCCGAGGTCGCGGCGACGCTCCGTATCCGCGAGCCGCATCTCCGCGCGATCGAGGCTGGCCATGCCGCGGAACTGCCCGCACCGGCCTATGCCATCGGCTTCGTGCGCAGCTATGCGACCCTTCTCGGCCTCGATCCGGACGAGATCGCGCGGCGCTATCGCGACGAACTCGGCGGCGAGCACCGCAATACCGATCTTCAGTTTCCCGCCCCGGTGCCCGAGCGCGGCGTGCCGGCCGGGGCGGTTGTGCTGCTCGGCGCGGTGATCGCGATCGGCGCCTATATCGGCTGGTACCGGCTTTCCGCCGAGCGGCCGGCGCCGCCCCCCGTCGTTGCCGCGCCCGACCGGCTGATCGCGCCGGCGGTGGTCCCGCCGGTCGCACCGGCGCCCGCCGCCCCGACCACGAGCGCGCCGACCACGGGCGCGCCAACGATGAGCGCGCCAACGGCGGGCGTGACGGCGAAGCCCCCCCTGCAAACCGCCGAACGGGAAGCGCCACCTAACCCACCTGCCGCCGCGATCGCGAGCCCTTCCTCTCCGACCACGCCCTCCACGGCGACGGCCCCCCCCGCCAGTCCGTCATCGCCGGGCGGGGAGAGCGCGCCCGAGGCGAAGGCGAGCGCCAATCCCCCACCCCCCTCGGCAAGCCCCCCCCCGGCAAACGCCCCGGCCCAAGCGGGCGCGCTCGCCGCCGCGATGCCGCCGCCCGCCGCCTCGCCCTCCGATGACAACCACATCATGCTGCGCGCCCGTGCCGATTCCTGGGTCGAGGTGCATGACCGCAAGGGTCACGTTCTTCTGAGCCGCATTCTCCACAGCGGCGAGACCTGGGCGGTGCCGAGCCAGCCCGAGGGCGCGCCCCAGCTTCTTCTCACCACTGGCAATGCCGGCGGCACCGAGATCGTGATCGACGGCACACCCGCGCCCTCGCTCGGCGCCGAGGGGAAGGTCAGGCGCGATCTCCCGCTCGATCCGGCGCTGATCCTGAGCGGCAGGCTGCCGGCGGCGAGTGGCCCCGCGCGTCCTTCCAGCGTGGCGCAATAAGGCGCATATCAAGGCGCAACTTTGAGCGCGCTCGTTCTTGCCGCAGGGCGGGGTGGCGCGCTCGACGTCAGAACCGGAGCATCAGAATGAGCTATCGCCCCTATCAGCAGATCACCCGCCGCCGTTCGCGCCAGATCCAGGTCGGGCTGGTTGCGGTCGGTGGCGACGCGCCGATCAGTGTCCAGACCATGACCAACACGCCGACCACCGACATCGCGGCGACCATCGCGCAGATCGAGCGCGCCGAGCGCGCCGGCGTCGATATCGTCCGCGTCTCCTGCCCCGATGAGGAAAGCACGGCCGCACTCGCCGCCATCGTGCGCGCCGTCTCGGTGCCGGTCGTCGCCGACATCCATTTCCACTACAAGCGCGCGATCGAGGCGGCACGCGCGGGGGCGGCGTGTCTCCGCATCAACCCCGGCAATATCGGCAGCGCCGAGCGCGTGCGCGACGTGATCAAGGCGGCGCGGGATCATGGCTGCTCGATGCGGATCGGGGTCAATGCCGGCTCGTTGGAGCGGCATCTTCTCGAAAAATACGGCGAGCCCAACCCCGAGGCCCTGGTCGAGAGCGCGCTCGAACACGCGAAAATCCTCGAGGACCATGATTTTCATGAATTCAAGATCAGCGTGAAGGCGTCTGACGTGTTTCTCGCCGTCGCCGCCTATCAGCAGCTCGCCGAAATCTGCGACCATCCGCTCCATATCGGCATCACCGAGGCCGGCGGGCGGCGGACGGGGACGGTGAAATCGGCGATCGGGCTCGGAAGCCTGCTCTGGGCCGGGATCGGCGATACCGTCCGCGTCTCGCTCTCGGCCGAGCCCGAGGAGGAGGTGCTGGTCGGCTGGGAATTGCTGAAATCGCTCGGCCTCCGCCATCGCGGGGTGCGGGTGATCTCGTGTCCCTCCTGCGCGCGCCAGGGCTTCAACGTCATCGAGACGGTGGCGACGCTGGAGGAGCGCCTCGCCCATATCGAAACCCCGCTCACGCTCTCGATCATCGGCTGCGTCGTCAACGGCCCGGGGGAAGCGCTGATGACCGATCTCGGCATCACCGGCGGCGGCAATGGCCGGCACATGGTCTATCACGCCGGCAAGACCGACCACACCATCGCCGCCGAGGGCATGATCGAGCACATCGTCGCGCTCGTCGAGGCCAAGGCGGCCGAACTCGCGCAGGCGCCGAAAGCGGCAGCGGAATAAATGCCGCGCCTCCAGCCGCCGCGCGGCACGCATGATCTGATCGGGGAAGAACAACGCCGGCACCGCTTCGTGATCGAGACCGCGCGCGAAATTGCCGGGCGTTACGGGTTCGAGGAATGGGCGACGCCGATTTTCGAGAATACCGAGGTCTTTGCCCGCACCCTCGGCGAAACCTCCGATGTCGTCACCAAGGAGATGTACACTTTCCCCGATCGCGGCGGCGAGTCCCTGACGCTCCGCCCCGAGGGGACGGCCGGCGTGTGCCGGGCGCTGGTCTCGAACGGGCTGACCCAGACGCTCCCGCAGCGCGTCTTCTATGCCGGGCCGATGTTCCGCTATGAGCGGCCACAGAAGGGGCGGTTTCGCCAGTTTCATCAGATCGGCGTCGAATTGTTCGGGCCGTCCCCGCTCACCTTTCCCGATGGCCGTCTGCCTTCGGGCGTGATCGCGGATGCCGAAATCATCGCCTGTGGGCACGATATGCTCCATCACCTTGGCATCGGCGCGGATGTCACCCTTGAGATCAACACGCTTGGCGACACGGTGAGCCGGGAGGCGCACCGCGCCGCGCTGGTTGCCTATTTACGCGATTTTGTCAGCGATCTTTCGGATGAGAGTCGGGTGCGGCTTGAGAAAAACCCGCTCCGCATTCTCGACAGCAAAGATCCTCGCGACCAGGAGATCGTCGCCCACGCGCCGAAGATCACCGCGCATTTGAGTGGAGAGGCACAAAAATTCTATGATGGCGTCAAGAAATATCTTGATGTCTTCGGCGTCCCGTTCAAGGAAAACCCGCGTATCGTGCGTGGTCTCGACTATTACAGCCACACGGCTTTCGAATTCGTCACCACCCGGCTCGGCGCGCAAGGCACGGTCATGGCGGGGGGACGCTATGAAGGGCTGGTCCGCGAGATGGGTGGGCCGCAGGTCTCGGGAGTGGGCTTCGCCGCTGGTATCGAGCGGTTGGCGATGTTGCTCGCGCAGGCGCCGGCGGCGACCGCCCCGGCCATGGTGATTGCCATGGGTGCCGGCGAGGTCGAGGAGGCCGGGCTCAAGCTGCTTCAGGCATTGCGGCGGGCGGGGGTCGCAGCCGAGTTTTCCTACCATCCGTCACTCAAGCGCGGGCTTGAGCGCGCCGACAAAATCGGTGCTCTGGCCGCCGTGCTGATCGGTGAGGACGAGGTGAAAAATAATACCGTGATCGTGCGCGATCTCGCCCGACGCGAGCAAAACGCCTATCGGACGATTGAGGACGTGATCCTCGCCGTGAAAAAAACTTTCGCAGAACACGCGTGAGCCTCGATCCGAAATTCGACCGCATCCAGGCGCGCGCGGAGGA
>JAKAQU010000323.1 GCA_021819535.1 Pseudomonadota bacterium
ATCTGTTCCTGGTGCATGATCCGCCGATCGCCCGCCCGGTCGATGATTCGGTGGTGCGGGTGATCGCCGGCGAGATGGTGGTGCTGCGCCGGGCGCGCGGCTTTGCGCCATTGCCTCTTTCCTCGCCCGACGTCACAGAACCGATCCTCGCCCTCGGCGGGCAGCAGAAGAACGCCATCGCGACCGGCGCCGCCGGGCGGATTTTTCTCGGCCCGCATGGCGGCGATCTCGACAATGCCGCGGCGCGCGACCGTTTCGCCGCGAGCATCGCCGCACTGGCTTCGCTGCACGCCTTGCGCCCGGCGCGGGTCGCCTGTGATCGCCATCCCGACTATGCCAGCACCCATCACGCCGCAACCCTCGGCCCTGCGGTCGTCGGCGTGCCGCACCATCTCGCGCATGCGCTCTCGGGGATGGTCGATCGCGCGATCGCCGGGCCGTTCCTCGCGGTGGCGTGGGATGGTACCGGCCATGGCGGCGACGGCACGGTCTGGGGTGGCGAGTTCCTCGCCGTCGATCCGCCACACTGGCGCCGCGCGGCGCATCTCGCGCATTTCCGCCTCCCCGGCGGTGATGCCGTCATGCGTGAACCACGGCGGGCGGCGCTCGGCGTCTTGCATGCGCTCGATGGTGACGCGGCCCTCGCGCGGGCCGAAGAGCCGGCCATCGCCGCCTTCACGGCTATGGAGCGGCGCGTGCTCGCGACCATGCTTGCGCGTTCGGTTGCCGCCCCGCTCACCAGCAGCGCCGGCCGGCTGTTCGACGCGGTGGCCGCACTGCTCGGCCTTTGTCAGCGCGCGAGTTTCGAGGGCGAGGCGGCAATGGCGCTCGAAGCGGCGGCCGGTGGCGGCGAGGCTTGGGCACTCGCGGCCCCGTGCATCACCGACGCGCGGCCGCTGGTGCTCGACTGGCGGCCAACCCTCCGCGACCTCTGCGCAGCGCGTGACGCCGACGCGGACATCGGGGCGCTGGCCGCCGGATTTCATCGCGCGCTCGCCGAGGGGATCAATGCGATGGCGCGTAAGCTCGATGCCCGGCAGGTGCTGCTGACCGGCGGCTGTTTTCAGAACGCCCTGCTCGCCGCCGAAACGGTATCCCGGCTGCGCGCGGCCGGGATCGTGGCATTCTGCCATCGCGCCGTGCCGCCGAACGATGGCGGCCTTGCGGTCGGGCAGATCGCCTTTGCCGCCCGCCCGTTGATCGAGGAGCCTGCCTGATGTGTCTCGCGATTCCCGGCCAGGTGCAGGCGATCACCGGCGACGATCCGTTGACCCGCACCGCCGAGGTGGCATTCGGCGGCATCGTCAAGCGGATCGCGCTCGCCTTCACGCCCGATGCGCGGATTGGCGACTATGTGCTCGTGCATGCGGGAATCGCGATCGCGATCCTCGATCCGGGGGAGGCCGCGCGCACGCTTGCCGGGCTCCAGGGGCTGGAGGTGGAGGGAGAATGAAATATCTCGACGAGTTCCGCGATCCCGAAGCCGCAAGGCGCCTCGCCCGCGCGATCGGCGCGTTGGTGACGCGGCCCTGGACGATCATGGAAATCTGTGGTGGCCAGACCCATTCCCTGTTGCGCCACGGCATCGACCGGATGCTGCCCGAGGGGGTCACGCTGCTGCATGGCCCGGGCTGCCCGGTCTGCGTAACCGACGCCGCCGTGATCGACGCCGCGATCGCGCTCGCCTTGATGCCGGGGGTGATCCTCTGCTCCTTCGGCGATATGCTGCGCGTGCCGGGCGGCAACGGCAGCCTGCTCGGGGCCAAGGCGCGTGGGGCGGATGTGCGCATGGTCTATTCGCCGCTCGATGCGGTGGCGCTCGCCAAGGCCGACCCTGCGCGGGAGGTGGTGTTTCTCGCCGTGGGGTTCGAGACCACCGCGCCAGCGACCGCGATCGCGGTCTTGCAGGCGGAAGCGGCGGGTCTTGCGAATTTCAGCGTCTTCTCCGCCCACGTGCTGGTGCCGCCGGCGATCGAGACCTTGCTGCTCGCCCCCGACAACCGGGTGCAAGGCTTCCTGGCCGCGGGCCATGTCTGCACGGTGATGGGATATGGCGAATACGTGCCGATCGCGCGCCGCTTCGGCGTCCCGGTCGTGGTGACGGGGTTCGAGCCGGTCGATTTGCTGCAAGGCGTGCTCGCCTGCCTGCGGCAATTGGAGAGGGGTTGCGCCGAGGTGGAAAATCTCTACGCGCGCTCGGTCCGCCCAGACGGCAATGCGGCGGCGCGGGAAGCGCTCGGGCGCGTGTTCGTGCCCGTCTCCCGCGTCTGGCGCGGCATGGGAGAGATCGCGGCGAGCGGGCTCGATTTCGCCCCCGCCTATCGCCGGTTCGATGCGCGGGCGCGGTTTCGCCCCGCCCGCGCCACGCCTTCTGCGCCCGGACCCTGTCTCAGTGGCGACATCCTGCGCGGACGCCGCCGCCCGCCCGATTGCCCGGCTTTCGGCACCGCCTGCACCCCCGAGCACCCGCTCGGCGCGACGATGGTATCCTCCGAGGGCGCGTGCGCCGCCTATCATCGCTATCGGCGGGACGCGGCATGAGCGGTCCATCCTGTCCGCTTCCCCTCTCCGAGGATGGCGTGATCGAGCGCGGTCATGGCGGCGGTGGCGCGATGACCGCGCGGCTGATCGGCGACGTGTTCCGCCCCGGTTTCGCAACCCCGCCCGCAACGCCGCTCCATGACGGCGCCACGCTGATCGCGGGTGGCGCGCGGCTTGCCTTCACCACCGATTGCTTTGTCGTGATGCCGCTCGAATTCCCCGGCGGCGACATCGGCACCCTCGCCATATTCGGCACGGTGAACGATCTCGCGATGTGTGGCGCAACGCCGCTTGCGCTCAGCGCCGGGTTTATCATCGAGGAAGGCTTCGAGATCGCCCGCCTGCGCCGCATCGCGGCGGCGATGGGGCGTGCCGCCGCCGCCGCCGGGGTCGAGATCGTCACTGGCGATACGAAGGTGGTGGAACGCGGCAAGGGCGACGGGGTCTATATCACCACCGCCGGGATCGGTCTGATCCCGTCGGGGGTCACGATCGGGCCGGACCAGGTCAGGCCGGGGGACGCGGTGCTGCTGAGCGGGGATGTCGGGCGGCACGGGATCGCCGTAATGGCGGCACGTGAAGGATTGGGGTTCGAGCCGCCGATCGCGAGCGACCTCGCCTCGCTCGCGCCTCTGGTCGCGGCCCTGATCGCGGGCGGGGTGCGGCTCCATTGCCTGCGCGATCTGACGCGCGGTGGGCTGGCGACGGCGCTCGTCGAGATCGCCGCCGGCGCAGGCATGGAGATTACGCTTCGCAGCGATGCCGTCGCGGTGAGTGAAGCGGTGCGCGGCGCCTGCGAGATCCTCGGCCTCGATCCCTGGTACGTGGCCAACGAGGGCCGGCTGGTGGCTTTCGTGCCGATGGAGGATGCTGCGCGGGCGGAGGCGATCCTGCGGTCGGAGCCGAGTGGCAGCGCCGCCACCGTGATCGGCCGCGTCACCGCGGCTGGCGGACGGGGGCGGGTGCTGGCCGAGACGATTGGCGGCATGCGGGTGCTCGATCTGCCGAGCGGTGAGCAATTGCCGCGCATTTGTTGACAACGCTGCCGGGGACGCCCTTCGTCT
>JAKAQU010000324.1 GCA_021819535.1 Pseudomonadota bacterium
CGATCTTTCCTGCATCGCGGCATCGCCGCGCGGCAGTTTCAGCGCAGTTTCGTCCTCGCCGAGGGGATCGAAGTGGAGGGGGCATCGCTCGACAACGGGTTGCTCCATATCGATCTCGCCCGCCCGCAGCCCGAAGCACGGGTGCGGACGATCGAGATCACCCGCGCCGACGGCGGAGCCGGAAGCGCTTGAGCTTAATCGCGGGGTTGGCGTGGCCGCTTGCGCATGCCGCCCCGGCACAGGAGGTGACGATGATGAATACGACCGAAAAAGAAACCGCCGAGACGATCACGAAAACGCGGCTCGATGTGCGCCATCTGACGCCGCTCGAATTCGCCCGGCTCGGGGTGTCGGAAATCGCCTATGTCAAACCGGTGATGGTAGAGGGCAACCCCGCCTTCGCGATCCACGGCGCGGATGGCGCGCCGCTCGCCGTGACCGCCAATCGCGAGGTCGCCCTAGCGGCGATCATCGAGCATGAAATGGTGCCGATTTCGCTGCATTAGAGCGGCGGCATGTGAAGGGCGAAGATCTCATCGTCTCCCGCCCGTGTCGGATAGCGGCGGCGGATTTCGGGGTCGTGGCCGGGAATGACGCGCTCGGCCGCCCCGGCGAGCTTGCGCGCCGCATGCCAGCCGCGCGCCATCTCCCCGACATTGAACACGATCGGGAACGGGCTCTCGCGTTCGATATTGGCGTAGAAATGCGCGGCGTCACTCGCCAGCACCACTGGCCCGCGCGCGGTCTCGACGCGGACCATCTGTAGCCCCTCGGTATGGCCGCCGACGCGATGGAGGCTCACCCCCGGCGCAATCGTCGCCTCGCCATCGTGGAACCGCACCCGCTCGGCATAGAGGGCGCGCACCATGGCGACCACGTCTTCGACCTCGAAGGCGGCGCGAAGACAGGAGAAACACATATTCGCCCCGGTCGCGAAGGCCATCTCGCGTTCCTGCAGGTGAAACCGCGCCTTCGTGAACAGCCCGAGATTGCCGGCATGGTCGTAATGGAGATGGGTGATGACGACATCGCGCACCATTGCCGGATCGACGCCCAATGCCGCGAGCGCCTCCGGAACCGGGCGAAGGAGGCGCCGCCCGCGCTTCTCGGCCATCTCCGGCGTGAAGCCGGTATCGACGATGATCTCCTCCCCGGGCCTGCGCAGCAGCCAGAAGAAATAATCCATCGGCATCGGCCGATCATGGAGATCGGGCGGGGGGTTAAGGAAGTTTTCGCGCCCGAGACGGGCCTGGGTCGCATAGCGAAGGGCGAAAATCTCCCACATATCGGCTAATCCCCTGCGGTTTTTTTCGACACACCGAGCGTCATGCCGGCGATTTGCTCGGAAAACCGGGCGAGCGCGGTATGATCCTGCCCCGGCCCGAGCATCGCCCCCGCCGCCGCCCATAGCTCTCGGCAAAGGGCGGCAAAGGGCGTCGGTGTCGCGCCCGAGCGCCCGATTTCGAGCGCGATCGAGAGATCTTTCGTCATCAGATCGAGACCGAACCCGGCATCGAAGCGCCGCGAAAGCACGAATTGTTTGAACTTCTTCTCGGTGCTGTTGTTCATCCCGGTCGAGGCATTGAGCACATCGACCATCAGCGCCGGATCGAGGCCGAATTTCTGCCCGATCAGGAGCGCCTCGATGCCGATCAGAAACCCGCCGGCGGAGACCAGGTTGTTGAGCGCCTTCATCGCCTGCCCGGCGCCGACCCCGCCGCAATGGTGAACGCTGCTCCCCATCGCGTCGAGCACCGGTGCTGCGCGCGCGAGATCGGCGGCGGCGCCACCGGCGAGAAGGGCGAGTTCGCCGCTCCGCGCCCGCGCAACCCCGCCCGAGACCGGGCAGTCGATCAGCGCGATCCCGCTCTCCCCGAGTTCCTCGGCCAGGGCCCGCGTCACCCCGGGCGCGCCGGAGGACATTTCGATCACCAGCGCGCCCGCGGCCAGCGCCGGCTTGATCGCGCCGATGACGGCGGCGACCTCGGCACTGGTCGGCAGCATGGTGATGACGGCATCGCCCCCGGTCGCGGCATCGGCGGCATCGCGCGCAGCACGGCCGCCGATCTCGTCGCGGAAGTGCTCCGCCCGGCCGGGCCGCGCGTCACTGACCGCGACCTCGAATCCGGCCTTGAGCAGATTGGCCGCCATCGGCCAGCCCATATTGCCGATGCCAATGAAGCCGATGCGCCGGAGCGGCGTCATCACGCCTTTTTCGCCGGCAACGCGCCTTCCGCGACCAGCACCTCGTGCGCTGCCTTGAACGCATCGAGCCCGGCGGGAATGCCGCAATAGACGCTGGCGTGGATCAAGACCTCCTTGATCTCGTCGACGCTCACGCCGTTGGCGAGCGCGCCCTTCACGTGCAGCTTGATCTCCGGAACCTTGCCGAGCGCGGTCAGCATCGCGAGGTTGAGGAGGCTCCGCGTCTTGCGCGGAAGCCCCGGCCGCGTCCAGGCATAGCCCCAGCACCACTCGGTGGTGATGCGCTGGAACGCCATCATGAAATCATCGGCCTTGGCGATGCTGCCATCGACGTACTCGGCGCCGAGCACGGCGCGCCGCACCTCGAGGCCTTTTTCGAACATTTCACTTTCCGCCATCGACGTAACCCTCCCGTTGAACACGGGAAGCTGCGCAGAGACCCTTTTGTCTGTCAATCCATGCCGCCTTGCGCCCTCTTCTTGCGCCGGGGCGGGAAACTTCCTCGAAAATCGAGCCTTGAAATTGGGGACGTACGATTGAGCGGCGGGCGCGATCGGGGTAGGGTCGGGTGGTATGCGCGCATTTTTTACCACTCTCGCTGCCGTCACGTCGCTCGCACTCGCGCAGCCGGCGCTGGCGCAGGTGACGGTCAATCCCGGCGCCCTCGATCAGACGCAAACGGCCCCGCAGACGCAAACGGCCCCGCCCACATCTCTGCCCGCCGCGCCCCCTCTGGCATCGCCCCCTCCGGCATCACCCCCTCTGGCATCACCCCCGTCACCCAACGGCAGCACCGAGACGCCGACGCAAAAACCCAAACCAAAGCCGAAGCCAAAGCCCAAACCGAAACCAAAACCGAAACCGGCCGCGAAACCGGAACCCCCACCCCCCCCGGCACCGGCGACGGACGCAGCCCCACCGGCCGCGGCCGGCGCGCCACCGGGCGAAGCACCGCCGAACGTGCGGCTCGGCACCTCCGTGCCGCAGACGCTCGATGTGCCGGCGGCCCCACCGGCTTCTCCGCTGCTCCCGCCCGCGGCCGCAGCACCCCCCGTCCATCCCAATGTCGTCCCGCCACCCCCGCCGGTGGTCGCCGCGGCGGCCGGCGAGGTGATCTCGGTGCCCGGCGGCACCCGCATCACTTTTGCCCCGGAAAGTGCCGATCTCAACCCGGCGACCGACGCGGCTTTGCGCCAGATCGGCGCGGAGGCGGCGAAGAACCCGGCCATGGTCGTCAATGTCATCGCCTATGCCAGCGGCACCCAGGAAGACCCCTCGACACCACGCCGCGTCTCGCTCGACCGGGCGCTCGCCGCGCGCGCCGTTCTGATGGCCGCCGGCGTGCCCTCGAGATC
>JAKAQU010000325.1 GCA_021819535.1 Pseudomonadota bacterium
CGAGGGCGCAGGTGGAGGGGCAGTCATGCGGGCAGACCGAGGAGCGGGTTTCGCGCATCTGACACTCTTTCGCAGTCGCAAGATGGAAGTCTAGATAAGGCCCGGGGCCTTGGCAATGCGCCACCCCTCCGCTACCAACCAGCCGGGAGAGAGCCCGGCTTTCGCCGCCCCTTCATGCCTTCGGAGGTCAGCCATGCGCCGCCGCCTTGCGCTTTTCGCACCAATTCTGTTCGCCGCCTCAGCCGCCCTCGCTCAACCGGTCGCCCATGGCGGCCTCGTCGTCGAGCGTGTCTGGGCGCGCGCCGCTGCCGAAGAAGGGATGACGAGCGTCGTCTATCTCAGCATCGTCAATCGCGGTGGCGATGACGCCCTGACCCATGCCCGCACCCCGGTTGCGAACGCGGCGGTCTTGCATCAAACCCGCAACGATTCGGGGGTGATGCGGATGCTCAAAGTGGACAGCATCCCCATTCCCGCCGGCGGGCGGGTGGTGCTCAAGCCCGGCGGCTATCACATCATGCTGGTCGGGCTGCAAAAACCGCTCAAGCCCGGCGATATTTTTCCCGTCTCCCTCACCTTCGCCCATGCCGGGACACTGATCGTCGAGGCGCATGTCCTCAAGGCCGGCGCAAGCGGCCCTGCCCCCGAGGATATGGGGAATGATATGGACCATGGGGGTACGAGCGGGGGGGGTATGAGCGGGGGGGATATGGGTGGGATGAATATGAAATAACCCTTCCCCGGGGAACGGCGTCACCGCGGGAGACGGTCTCGCGGTCGCGGCTAGGGTCTTCCCCTGTCAAGGCTGCGGGCGAGCGCGACCTCAAGCGGGCGGCTGGCGGGTCGCATTGTCAGAACATCTCTCCCGAGACCGCCATATCGCGAGCCGCGCCGCGCCGTGGCGCCGCTCGGCGAGCGGCGGGCCGAGGGCTGCGGGCAGCGGGTCGGCGCGGCCGAGTTCGGCGGCGATCAGGCAGTTCTCGGCAAGCCACCCGGCGGCACCGAGTGCGGCCAGCGTCGGGGCAATAAGATCGCGGCCATAGGGCGGATCGAGGAGAACGAGCGTCCGCGGCGTGCCCGGCGGCGGGTGGCGCGCATCGGCGGCGAGCACGCGGGCACGCGCCGCCATCCCGCAGGCGGCGATGTTGGCGTCGAGGGCGGCGCGCGCGGCGCGGTCGTTTTCGATGAAAACGGCATCGAAAGCACCACGCGAGAGCGCTTCGAGCCCAAGCGCCCCGCTCCCGGCATAGACATCGAGCACGGACGCGCCATGCAGCGATCCCGCCGCCCAGGGCGCATGGGCGAGCATGTCGAACAACGCCTGGCGGACGCGATCGGCACTCGGGCGGGTGGCAGCGCCCTCTGGGGCGATGAGGCGCCGTCCGCGTTGGCTTCCGGCGATGATGCGCATCAGGGGCGCGGTTTCGGCAATTGCTCGCGGAGCACGCGGGCTTGGATCTCCTCGACCGCGCCCCTCGGCAGGAGGCCGAGTTGAAACGGGCCGTAGCTGATGCGGATCAGCCGCGAGACGGCGAGATCGAGCGCCGCCATCACCTTACGGATTTCCCGGTTCCGCCCCTCGCGGAGGCCGACCGAGAGCCAGGCGTTCTCGCCCTTGCGCGAATCGAGCGCGGCCTCGATCGGGCCGTAACGCATGCCATCGACGGTGATGCCGCGGGCAAGCCCGGCGAGGGCCGCGGGGTCGACCGCACCGCGGACGCGCACGCGATAGCGGCGGATCCACCCCGTCTCCGGCCGCTCCAGAAGACGGGCCAGCGCGCCGTCATTGGTGAGCAAAAGCAGCCCCTCGCTGGTGAGATCGAGCCGCCCGACGCTAATCACGCGTGGCAGGCCCGGCGGCAGTTTTTCGAACACCGTCGGCCGGCCTTCGGGGTCGCGATGGGTGGTGACCAGGCCGGAGGGCTTGTGGTAGCGCCAGAGCCGCGTGCGCTCGGGCTCGGCGACCGGCTTGCCATCGACGAGAACGAGATCGCCGGGTGCCACGAAACTGGCGGGATGGGCGAGGATCTCGCCGTTGAGGGCGACCCTCCCGGCGACGATCATCGCCTCGGCGTCGCGGCGGCTCGCGATCCCGGCGCGGGCGAGGAATTTGGCGATACGCTCGCCGGCCGGACGGACGTTCGGGGCGGTCATCGGCAGGCCTCGATAAAGGCGGTGAGGAGGCGGGCATCGCCGGGGTCGGTGTGAAATTCGGGATGCCATTGCACGCCAAGGCAAAACCGCCGCGCCGGATCCTCGATCCCCTCGATCACCCCATCGGGGGCGCGGGCATTGACGATGGCGCGGCCCGGCAGGCGGACCGCCTGATGATGCGAGGAATTGACCCGCATCGCGGCCGCGCCGGTTGCGCGGGCGAGCAGCGTCCCGGGGACGATCTCGACCGCATGGCCGGGGTCGTGCCCTTCATGCGGGAGGGCGCCCGGAACCTCGTCGGGAATGTGCTGGATCAGCGTGCCGCCAAGCGCCACCGCCAGCAATTGCTCGCCGCCGCAAATGCCGAGAAGCGGCATCCCGCGCGCGAGCGCGCCGGCGAGCAGCGCCATCTCCGCCTCGGTGCGGGCGGATTTGAGGATGACGCTCGGGTGCGCGATCCCCTCGCCATAGATCGACGGATCGACGTCGAAAGCGCCGCCGGTGACGACGAGCCCATCGAGTTCGGCCAGCATCGCCTCGGCGAGGGCGGGAAGATGCGGCAAAGCCAGCGGCAAGCCGCCCGCCTCGGCGATCGCGCTGGCATAATTGGCGCGCAGCGCATACCACGGCCACCGTGAATACCCGCCCGCGGGTTCGGCATCGAGCGTAAGACCAATGACGGGGCGATGAGCGGCCATGCCAGTCCTGACGGGAAAGAATGGGAGAGAGCCTAAAACCATGTTCTTTTTTGAAAAAAGAACCGGAAGACCTTTTATCGGTTTGCCGGGCGAGGGCAAGCGATGGTGATCACGGCGGGTGATTTGATGGCAACGGTGCTCGGGGCCGCGCAAGCGGCGGCGGCGCGCGGCGAAGTGCCGGTGGGCGCGGCGGTGGTCGCCGCCGACGGGCGTATACTCGCCATCGCCGGCAATGAAACCGAGGCCCGCGCCGATGCCTCGGCTCATGCCGAAATGCTCTCACTCCGCGCCGCCGCCGCCGTGCGCGGCGCTCAGCGCTTGCCCGATTGCGACCTCGTGGTGACGCTCGAACCCTGCCCGATGTGCGCCCAGGCGGCCAGTCTCTTTCGCATCCGCCGCGTGATTTTCGGCGCCTACGACCCGAAGGGCGGGGGCATCGAACACGGCGCGCGGGTGTTCGATGCAGCCTCCTGCCATCATCGCCCGGAGGTCGTGGGGGGGGTGCGCGAGAGCGAATGCGCGGCGATTCTGCGCGCTTTTTTCGCGCCCCGCCGCCTCTGACCCGCTTGCCGGGCGACACGATTTATGGCGTTGTGGCGCCGCCCGAAGGGACGACGAGGGAGGAAAACGCAATGGACGACATCCAATCGAGACCCATGGCCAAGCTGATGCGCCGCCTGGTGCCGTTCCTCATCCTCTGC
>JAKAQU010000326.1 GCA_021819535.1 Pseudomonadota bacterium
CCCGATTGCGCGCGAGCCAGCCATTGGCCGGGGTCGGGATGCGTTCGAGCGGCGGATCTTCGCCGCTGACCGCGACGGCGAGCGCAAGGGCGAGGCGCAGCTTCTCCTCGTCCGCACCGGCCGCGCGAATTCCCTCAAGGCGCCAGCGATCGCCCGTGTCTTCCCGCATGCGGGCAACACTGCGGCAGACCCCGGCGAGCGCCGCCTCGAACAGGGGAGCGGCGGCAGCGCTGGTGGTAAGCGCCAGGGTCTCCAGCATCGCCGCCCGCGCCTTCATGCCGGTTCCACGAATTGGGCGAGGATGTGCTTCACGCCGGCGGCATCGAAGGCGATCTCCAGGCTATCGTTCTCGGCCGTGATCACCGTGCCGTGGCCGAATTTTTCGTGGAAAATCCGCGCCCCCTCGGCAAAGCGGCGCCTCGCGGTGAGGGTGTGGCGCGCTGGCGTGCCCGCGCGGGCGTCGCGTGGGAACGATGTCGCGACCCTTGGGCGGCTCACGCGAACGCTGTGCGCCGAGCCGCCGCGCGTGAGCCATTCCTCCGGAATCTCGTCGAGAAACCGGCTCGGGATGCTGTCCTGCCAGTTGGCGTAGATGCGGCGCTGCGCGGCATGGAGGATGATCACCCGCTTGCGTGCCCGGGTGATGCCGACATAGGCGAGGCGGCGCTCCTCTTCGAGCGCCTTGACCCCACCTTCGTCGAGCGCGCGCTGGTTGGGAAACAGCCCCTCCTCCCAGCCCGGCAGGAAGACGGTGTCGAATTCGAGGCCTTTGGCGGCATGCACCGTCATCAGGCTGATTTTGTCGCTCTCCGCATTCTCCTCGTTCTCCATCACGAGCGCGACATGGTCGAGAAATCCGGCCAGCGTCTCGAAATCGGCCAAGGCGCGCACGAATTCCTTGAGGTTTTCAAGCCGCCCGGGGGCGTCCGGGGATTTGTCGGCTTTCAGCATGTCGGTATAGCCGGATTCATCGAGGAGCTGGCGCATGGTCATGACATGCCCCTCGCGCGCCAGCGTCTCGCGCCACATGGCGAGGGCGGCGAGAAGCGTTCGCAAGCCTTCCCCCGCGCGCCCGCGGAAACTGCCCGCGGCGAGCAGGTTTTCGGCCGTTTTGGTAAGCGGCATGTCGGCGGCGCGGGCGTGTTCGTGCAGCGTCTTCATCGCCGCCGCGCCAATCCCCCGGCGTGGGACGTTGACGATGCGCTCGAAGGCGAGGTCATCGCCGGGCTGCACCAGAAGCCGGGCATAGGCGATGGCGTCGCGGATTTCGGCGCGCTCGTAAAAGCGCAGGCCGCCGATGACGCGATAGGGAATGCCGAGCGTAATCAGCCTTTCCTCGAAAGCGCGGGTCTGAAACCCGGCGCGGACCAGTATCGCCATTGCGGCGAGAGAGTCGCCGCTCTTGAGCAGCGTCTCGATCCGTTCGCCGACGGCACGCGCCTCCTCCTCCGAATCCCAGAGCGACAGCACGGCGAGTTTTTCCCCCCCCTCCCCGCCTGCGCCGCCGGGGCGGAGCGTCTTGCCGAGGCGGCCCGCGTTATGGGCGATGAGGCCACTGGCGGCGGCGAGGATGGGCGCCGTCGAGCGGTAATTGCGCTCAAGGCGGATCACCTTGGCGCCGGGGAAATCCTTCTCGAAGCGAAGAATGTTTTCGACTTCGGCGCCGCGCCAGGAATAAATACTCTGGTCGTCATCACCGACACAGCAAATATTATGCCGCCCTTGCGCCAGAAGCCTGAGCCATAAATACTGAACGACGTTGGTATCCTGATATTCATCGACCAGGATATAGCGAAACTGGCGATGATATTGGGCGAGAACATCCGGGTTATTGCGCAGGATTTCGGTGATATCGAGAAGGAGATCGCCGAAATCCGCGGCGTTCAGTGCCTTGAGCCGCCCCTGATAGGCGGCATAGAGTGCTATCATGCGCCCGCCAGCGAGATCACCCGCCATCGCCGGCGTCACCCGCGCTGGCCCCTCGCCGCGATCTTTCCAGCGCTGGATCTGGCCCATCACTAAGGGCGGCGGCCAGCGCTTGGCATCGATCCGCTCGGCCTCCATCACTTGTTTCAGGAGGCGAAGCTGGTCATCGGCGTCGAGAATGGTGAATTGCGGGCTGAGCCCGACAAGCTCGGCATGGCGACGCAGCATGCGTGCTGCGAGCGCGTGGAACGTGCCGAGCCAGAGCCCCTCCACCGGCCGGCCGAGCAGGGCCGCCACCCGCTCGCGCATCTCGCGCGCCGCCTTGTTGGTGAAGGTGACGGCGAGAACCTGGCCCGGGCTTGCCTTCCCGGCGAGCAGGATGTGCGCGAAGCGGGTGGTGAGGACGCGCGTCTTGCCCGTGCCGGCGCCGGCCAGTACTAGCACCGGCCCGTCGGTGGTCTCGACAGCCATGCGCTGCTCGGGGTTCAGCCGCGCCAGATGCTCGGCCATCATCGGGCTCCCTGATGGGCTTGCCGCAACGGCGGGGAATTAGGGGAAACGCTCACGAAGGAGGGTATAGACCGCATGACGATCCCATCCAACCCGCAACCGGGGAAGGCGGCGTGAGGCTTCTCCAAACCCTGCTCGAAGCCTCGGCGCGGCACGGGCGGCCGCTGCTCGCCATCGCCATTTTCGGCGGCATCCTGGTCCCCCCCCTCGCCCATGCGTTTCGCCCCGTCATCCTGCCCGAGGTTCTGGCGCTGACCACGCTGGTGCTGCTCAGGATCGACATCCCCGCCGCCTTCGCCCATCTGCGCCGGCCGGGGCGGCTTGCCCTCATCATCGGGTTTCATCTCCTGATCTGCCCGCTGATTGCCTTCGCGTCGGTGCGCGCGCTCCCCATCGATCGCGGCATCGCCGCCGGCGTCGTGGTGTTCGCGACCGGTTGCGGCGCGCTCTCGGCGCCGGCCTTCGCCCGCCTGGTCGGGCTCGATCCCGAATTGTCGCTGCTGATGACACTCGGCACCACGTTTCTCGTCCCGCTCACCGCGCCGCCGATCGTCTTCGCCCTGACCGGGATCGATCTCGCCATCGGCCCGGCCTCCTTCATGTTGCGGCTCGCGTTCACGGTCGGGTTACCGCTCCTCGTCGCATTGCTGCTCCGCCGCGTGATCGGTCCGGCGCGGCTCAGCGAAATCGGTGGCGCGGTCGATGGCGCGGTGGTCTGGCTCCTGGTAGTCTATGGCTTCGGGGTGATGGACGGGCTCACCGCCCGGCTCGGCGCCGATCCGCTCTGGGTTGCCGCCGCCGCCTCGGCCGCCTTCATCGCCGATTTCGGGCTCAACCTGATCACAGCACTCGCTTTTTTCCCGCTCGGGCGGGCTGGCGCGGCCTCGGTCGGCCTCGTCTGCGGCAACCGCAACATGGCGCTCTATCTCGCGGTGCTTCCCGCCGGCGCCGATCCGCGGCTCGGCCTCTTTTTCGCGCTCTGTCAGTTTCCGCTCTATCTCAGCCCGTTTCTGCTGCGCCCCCTCTATCGCCGGCTGATGGCGCGCCGGCTTGCGGCCTGACGCCAAGGATATGGGCGATCGCGTAGGTGAGTT
>JAKAQU010000327.1 GCA_021819535.1 Pseudomonadota bacterium
ATCTGATCGCTTTCTCGGCCATGTCGAGCGCTGCGCGGTTTTGGTCCATCTCATCGACGGCGCGGCGGGCGATGTGGTCAGCACCTGGCGCACGGTGCGCGCCGAACTCGCGGCCTATGGCGCGGGTCTCGCCGAAAAGCCGGAGATTCTGGTCCTCACCAAGGCCGACGCGATGACCGCGCGTGAAGCCGCCGCCCGCAGGTCCGCCCTTGCGCGCGCAGCCGGCGCGCCGGTTGCGGTGATTTCGGCGGTCAGCGGGGCGGGCATCGTCGATTTGCTGCGCCATATCAAGAACAGCATCGACGAGGCGCGGCGATGAGCCCGTCTGATGTCACGCCGTCCCTCGTCGAGGCGCGGCGGCTGGTGGTGAAGATCGGCAGCGCCCTCGTGGTGGACGCCGCCCGCGCCGCGCCGCGCGCTGCCTGGCTCGGAGCGCTCACCGAGGATATCGCCGCCCTCCATGCGAGCGGCGTCGAGGTGATCGTGGTCTCCTCTGGCGCCATCGCCCTTGCCCGCCGCAGCCTTGGCCTCGCATCCGGGCGGTTGCGGCTTGAGGAGAAACAGGCCGCCGCCGCGGTCGGGCAGATCCGGCTCGCCAGCGCCTGGAGTGCGGCACTCGCCGCACACGGCCTCACCGCCGCACAACTGCTTCTGACCCTCGATGACACCGAGGACCGCCGCCGCTATCTCAATGCCCGCGCGACGCTTGCGACCCTTTTGCGTCTGCGCTGCATCCCGGTGATCAACGAAAACGATACCGTCGCGACGGCGGAGATCCGCTTCGGCGATAATGACCGCCTCGCCGCCCGCGTCGCCGAGATGGTCGGCGCCGATCAGCTCATTCTGCTCTCCGACATCGACGGGCTTTATACCGTCGATCCGCGTATCGACGCGACGGCGCGGCACATCCCGCTGGTTTCCGCCCTCACGCCGGCGATCGAGGCGATGGGGGGCGCGCCGCCGCCCGGCTATTCCTCGGGCGGGATGCGCACCAAGCTCGCCGCCGCGCGCATCGCGACCGGCGCTGGCTGCGCCATGGCGATCGCGCCCGGCGAGACCCCGCATCCCTTGCGCGCGCTCGCCGAGGGGGGGCGCTGCACCTGGTTCCTGCCCGCGCCCGAGGGGCGTTCGGCGCGCAAGCGATGGCTGATGGGGAGCCTCCAGCCGCTCGGCGCCTACACGATCGACGCTGGCGCTGCGCGCGCGCTCGCCGCCGGGCGTTCGCTGCTCCCCGCCGGTGTCACCGCTGTGGAGGGCAGGTTCGAGCGCGGCGATCCGGTTCTGGTGCGCGATGCCGCGGGAAAAGTGCTGGCACGCGGGCTTTCGGCCTATGCGAGCGAGGATGCGGCGCGCATCATCGGCCATCGCTCGGCGGCGATCGCCGAAATTCTTGGCTGGCGCGGGCGCGACGAACTCATCCATCGCGATGATTTGGCGTTAGTGTGAGGGCGGGCGGTCGCGAGATGCGGGATGAGCCTGATGGGACGGGTTTGATGGATCAGAGTGTTGGAACTGCGGAGGCCGAGGCGTGGCTCGCCCGCGCCGGTCGCGCGGCGCGGAGAGCGGCAAGGGTGCTCGCCGAAACCCCCCTTGCCGCGCGCAATGCCGCACTCCTCGCCGCGGCGGACGCGCTCCGGGCGGCGGAGGGGAAGATACTTGCCGCGAACGAAGCCGATCTCGCCGCCTCGGCGAGCGACGGCGCGTTTCGCGACCGGCTGGCGCTGAGCCCGGCGCGGCTCGCGGCCATGGCGTCCGGTCTCGAGGAGATCGCCGCCCTTCCCGACCCGCTCGGGCGCGTGCTCGCGGAATGGGAGCGGCCGAACGGGCTCCGCTTTCAGCGTATCGCAACGCCGATCGGCGTCATCGGCATGATTTACGAAAGCCGCCCCAATGTCGGCGCCGATGCCGCCGGGCTCTGTCTCAAATCCGGCAATGCGGTGATTTTGCGCGGCGGCTCGGAAAGCCTCCATAGCGCTCGCGCGATCCATGCCGCGATCAGGGAGGGGCTGCGTGCCGCCTCGATCCCAGATGCCTCGATCCCAGATGCCTCGATCCCAGATGCTTCGATCCCAGATGCCGCGATCGAGATCGCGCCCGCGGCCGATCGCGCCTATGTCGGGGCGATGCTCGGGGGTGGCGGCGTGATCGATCTCATCATTCCGCGCGGCGGCAAGGCGCTGGTCGAGCGGGTCGAACGCGAGGCGCGGGTGCCGGTATTGGCCCATGCCGAGGGGCTTTGTCATACCTATGTCCATGAAAGTGCCGACCCGGCGATGGCGCGGCGCATCGTCGCCAACGCCAAGATGCGCCGCCCCGGCGTTTGCGGCGCAACCGAGACGCTGCTCATCGATGCCGCGATCGCGCCCGCGCTTTTGCCGCTGATCGTCGCCGATCTCGCCGCAATGGGCTGTGAATTCCGCGCCGAGGCACGCGCGCGGGCGATCTTGCCCACCCTTCCCGAAGCGTCCCCCGAGGATTTCGATACCGAGTGGCTGGCCCCGATTTTGTCGGTGAAGGTGGTCGGCGGGATCGAGGAAGCGCTCGCCCATATCGCGCGCCACGGCAGTTCGCATACCGAGGCGATCATCGCCGAGGATCGCGTGGCGGCGGAGCGTTTTCTCGCCGGAATCGACAGCGCGGTCGGGCTCTGGAATGCCTCGACGCAGTTTTGCGATGGCGGCGAATTCGGCTTCGGCGCCGAAATCGGCATCGCGACCGGGCGCATCCATGCGCGCGGCCCGGTCGGGCTCGAACAGCTCACCAGTTTCCGCTATCTCGTGCGCGGCAGTGGCCAGATCCGCCCCTGATCGCGCGCCAACGCCGCCCATGCACGAGCCGCCGCGCTTCGGTGATCGGCGCCGCTTGCGGATCGGGCTGCTTGGTGGCTCCTTCAACCCCGCTCATGCCGGGCATCGGCTGATTGCCGCCCAATGTCTTCGCGCGCTCGGGCTCGACCAGGTCTGGCTCCTGGTTTCGCCGGGCAATCCGCTCAAACCGCGGGCCGGCATGGCGCCTCTCACCGCCCGCCTCGCCTCGGCCCGCGCCATCGCCGATGGCCGGCGCATCATCGCGACCGCGATCGAGGCGCGGCTCGGCACAAGCTTCACCCGCGACACCATCGCGGCTCTCCGCCGGCGTTTCCCGCGCGCGCGCTTCGTCTGGCTGATGGGCGCCGATATTCTCGAGGAATTGCCGCGCTGGTGGCGCTGGCGCGAGATTGCGCGGCTATTGCCCTTTGCCGTCCATCCCCGGCCCGAGTACAATGCCCGTGCGCGCGCAAGCGGGGCCGCGCACGCGCTGCGCGCCGCCCGCAAGCCGCCGCGCGCGGCATCGGCGCTGGCGCTCGCGCAACCTCCGGCCTGGGTATTTTTGCAGGCCGCGCAAAATCCCGTCTCGGCGAGCGCGCTGCGCCGTGCCGCCGATCGGGTTTCGTCCCTTCGCTCACAACCCCCTCGCTCACAGCATGGAGAATTTCCATCCCAAGCCCCCCCACCCCCCCCCCCCCCCCACCC
>JAKAQU010000328.1 GCA_021819535.1 Pseudomonadota bacterium
GCAGCCTTAATTTTCGAGCAAGCCGCTGTGAATCGTGCGACACCTGATCGTCCGTCCCGTCTTGCGCCACGTCCCCTCCTGCGCTTCCCACCTTGCCTGATTACCGCATCGCCACCGGATCGTAGAAAAAACTTGCCAGACGATTCGCTTCAATTTATTCAGTGTACGTAGTAATTGACGTGGCGAACCACGCGTGTTGGGATGGAGCGCTTATGACGCACGCAGCGGAAACCGGCATGGCCGGATCGATGGCCACCAACGGCTCGGCGCTGTCGATGCGCGAGTGGCTATCCATTCCGTACCGCATCGAGGCCTGCACGACGCAAGGACCGGACGGCGCCTGGCTGCGCCGGGCCACCTATCCGGAGCTACCAGGATGCATGGCGGAAGCGGCGACGATCGAGGATGCCTTGCGGCGGCTCGAACGCCGCCGGATCGAGATCATCGTCGCCATGGTGCGCGCAGGTCGTCGGCCGCCGCTGCCGCGGCCGCCGCTCTGCGATGGCGACCCGGAAGGGCAGGCACAAGAAGTCGGTTTGACCGGACTGCTGACCGGGACGCCTGACGATCCGACATCGTCAATCCCCTGACCCACGGAGACGGGCGCAATGCTTTCGCGTGAAGACAATGAGACATTGGTGCGTGTCGGTCCTGGCACCCCCATGGGGGCGTTGTTCCGGCTCTATTGGTTGCCGTTCTTCCTATCCAAGGATCTGGCGGCCGACGCGCCGCCGAAACGAGTCAAGCTGCTCGGCGAGGATTTGGTAGTGTTCCGCGATAGCGCCGGTCGCGCCGGATTGATCGCCAATGCCTGCGCCCATCGCGGCGCGCCGATGCTGTTCGCCCGCAATGAGGAGTGCGGCCTGCGCTGCATCTATCATGGTTGGAAATACGACGTGACCGGCGCCGTGACGGACATGCCAGCCGAGCCGCCGCGCAGCCGGTTGAAGGAGCATGTGCGGATCACGGCCTATCCTTGTCGCGAGCGCAACGGGGTGGTGTGGACCTACATGGGGCCGGATGCCGCGCCGCCGCCGCTGCCGAACATGGAGTGGAATCTCGTTCCCGGCGACAATGTCCATCTCTCCATGCGGGTACAGGAATGCAACTGGTTACAAGCGCTGGAGGGCGAGATCGATTCCGCTCACGCACCGATCTTGCATGCGCGCATCGACGATCGGGGCGCTATCAACGACTGGATCGCCAAACGGGATTTGCGCCCGACCTTCGAGTGTTTGCGCCAGCCGTTCGGCATCAGCATCGCGGCCAGGCGGCGGCTTGACGAAGAGACGCTCTATTGGCGGGTGAACCAGTTCGTGCTGCCGTTCTATTCGCTGGTGCCACCGCAATCGAAATTCCCCGAGCTGAGCGGGCACGCCTGGCTGCCGATCGACGACGAACACACGATGTGTCTGATGTTCTCCTATCATCCGACGGAACCTTTGCTGCCGCGCATGCGGCAGTTGTTCACGGAAGGGCATAATGGGCGGGAAACCGGACATGCCAGCCGGCACGCCCGCATGCCACGCGCGCCGACCACGCCGTACGCCGATTACTGGACCCGCTTCAACATCAATACCGCGTTCGAGATCGACTTTGAAAGCCAGCGGACGACGTGGTTCTCCGGGCTGCCAGGGTTGTGGGTGCAGGACGCCGCCTGCCAGACTGGCGTCGCGCCGATCTACGATCGCACGCAAGAGAACCTCTGCGCCAGCGATACCGGCATCGTTATGGCACGGCGCCTGTTGCTGGAAACCGCAACCGCCTTGCGCGATCGTGGGGTGCGGCCGCAAGGTGTTGCGGAGCCGGACGTTTTCATGGTCCGCGCGGTGTCCCTGCGTCTGCCGGACGGCACCCCCTGGGCCGACGCCGGAGGGACGCACATGACCGCCCGGCTCGGTGCCGGCTTCGGCTACGACATCTGATGCGTGACGGCAGCGACATCGCACTGCTCGAGGTGCGCCTGGGCGCCGTGGCGTTCGAGGCGGAGCGCGTCCAATCCTACGTCCTCGAACCGCTCTCCGGACAGTCGCTGCCGCCGTTCACCGCCGGCGCGCATATCGACCTGCATCTGCCGAACGGGCTGGTGCGCAGCTATTCTTTGCTGAACAATTCGCAGGAGCGGTACCGCTACGTCATCGGCGTGCAGAACGATCCCAACAGCCGTGGCGGATCACGCTATATGCACGATACGCTGCGTCTCGGCGAGATCCTGACCTGCGGCGTGCCGCGCAACAGTTTTGCCCTGTATGAAGATGCCCCTCATTCGGTTTTGATCGCCGGCGGCATCGGCATCACGCCGCTGCTGTCTATGATCGAGCGCCTTGCGACAATCGGCCGATCCTGGGAACTGCACTATGCGTGTCGCACGCGTGCGCGCACCGCCTTTCTAGACCGTCTCCAGCAGCTCGCTGGCGACCATCCCAACCGGCTGCATATGTTCCATGCCGGTGAGGCCGGGGGCGAACGGCTGGACATATCGACGCTGGTTTCCCGCGCCTCGCCCGATGCGCATCTCTATTGCTGCGGCCCGCCGTCGATGCTCGCCGCGTTCGAGCAGGCAGCGGCGAACCGGCCGGCGGCACAAAACCATGTGGAATATTTCGCCGCGCGGGACGCTGCGGCCGTCGCCGGAGGCTACCATCTTGTGCTTTCGCGCAGCGGCCAAGAGGTTGCGGTCGAACCCGGACAAACCATGCTCGCGGCACTCCTCGCGGCTGGCGTCGATGTCGCCTTTGCCTGCACACAGGGCGTCTGCGGCACCTGCGAGACCGGCGTGCTGTCCGGCGTCCCGGATCACCGCGACGCCTATCTGACCGAGACAGAGCGTGCGACCAACAAGACCGTGATGGTCTGCTGTTCCGGATCGCGCACACCCATGCTCGTGCTCGACTTGTAGCATCAGGAGTCCGTTGCGGCGGAGGTGATGACCGCGCGAAAGGGAGGCAAAGCCGATGCATGGCAAGGTAGCGATCGTGACCGGCGGCGCACGCGGAATGGGCTTTCATTTCGCCAGCTCCCTCGCCGCTGCAGGCGCCGCAGTATTGATCCAGGATGTGCATGGCACGGGAGCTGGCGCCGGCCAACATCGTCGTCAACGCCATCGCCCCTGGCTACACCGTCACCGACAGCGTCGCCGCCAATCCCGCCCAGCACGACGTGCTCGGACCGATGGTGACACCGGTGAGCAGCCTCATACTAGGGTTGGAGTCAACGTTATGACCTACCTGGCACTCGGCCTGCCCATCCCGGTTCCAGAGGCTGACGGTCTCAGCGCGCCTTATTGGTCTGAACTGCGCGATAAAAATATCCGTGTGCAGCGCTGCGACGATTGCGGCAGGGCGCAATGGGGACCGGAATGGATGTGTCACCATTGCCACACCTTCGCGCTCGGTTGGAACGACCTCCCGCCACGCGGGCGGATCTACAGCTGGGAGCATGTCTGGCATCCGGTCCACCCGGCCTTGCGCGGCGCGACGCCTTATCTCGTCGTGCTGGTGGAGCACG